>NZ_JAVESS010000006.1 GCF_034006445.1 Desulfovibrio sp.
GCAGCGCCCAGCGCATCCGCGACCTTCAGAGTCTTTTGCATCTTTTACAGCACAACGGCCCCCGTCAGTGCGTCGACTGCGGCGACGACATCCCGCTTGAGCGCCTGATGGCGGCTCCGGGCACCACTCGTTGCCTTTACTGCCAGCAGCAGATGGAAAGTATGGCCTATCCCCTGACGGGGCAGCGTGAAAGCGCGCCAGCGGTCTGGTCCGCGTCGTGGGGGGCGTCGGGGCCAGCATCGGGATCAGCGTCGGGGCCTTTGTCGGGATTTGACGCAGGCGCCACGCCCGAAGCCCGGTTCTGCTGAACACGGCAAACAATCAGGAGATCCATATGCAAGGAACCACAGACCTCCTACCCCTGGCATCGGGGCTGGAACCTTCGGGCAGAGGCGGCCCCGGCCGTTCACCCCTGCGGCGTCTGGCCGACGACCTGAACCGTCAGATGCGGGCCTTTGGTCGCAGCCTGGCGGGTTTGACCCCTCTGGAACGGGCCGCGCTGCGTCTGCCTGTCTGCGATGCCCCGCACAGCTGGGCCGCCGCCAGCCTGACGCAACTGGATATCGATGTGTGCTGCTCCGGGGAGGATCTGGCCCGCATACCTGCCGAAGGGCCGGTCATTTTTTATTCCAACCATCCCACAGGCGCTCTGGACGGGCTTATGATGGCCGCGCTGTGCGGCAGGGCCCGCCCTGATCTGAAAATACTTGCCAGCTCCAAGCTGTTGCAACTGCCCCATTTGACGCCGCTGGCGCCCATGTTGCTGCCTCTGGATCTTTCGGGCGAGGACAGGACAGTCAACGGCGCGTCCCTGCGCGTTGCCGTGAGGCATTTGCGCCGGGGCGGAGCGCTGGGGATTTTTCCCGCTGGCAAGGTGGCCCGCTGGCGCGCCGGAGCGGGACTGGAAGAACAGCCCTGGACGGAGCTTTTGAGCCGTCTTGGCGAATGGCGGCAAAAAGAGGGCAGCGGGGCGGAACCGTCCTGCGTCCAATACGTTCCCCTGCACGTGCAGACCAGCGCCGATCCCTTCTTTCTCTCCGCCGCCTGCCTGCACGAAGGTCTTGCCACGGCCCTGCTGCCGCGCGTTCTCTGGCGGCAGCGCGGAAGCCGCGCAACGCTGCGGGTGGGCGAAGCCCTGAAAGAGCAGAGCCTGACCGGCCTTGATCACGTGCAGCGCACCCATTGCTTGCGCATGTACCGTGAGGCGCTGGTTCCCGCACGCAAAAGCGCCATTGCTCAAAAAATCGCAGGCGAAAAGCGGCAGACGCCGCTGGCCGAAAGCGCGGATCAGCAGGACTTCATGGCGGCTCTGGCGGCTTTGCCCGAAAGCAGCGTTCTGGCCAGGGAAGGCAGGTACAGCGTGTACGCGTTGCACGGCAGTGAGTGCCCCCTCCTGCTGGACGAGGTGACGCGCCGCCGCGAGGAAAGCTTTCGGGCTTTGGGCGAGGGCACGGGCAAGGCCAGGGACACTGACCGCTATGACCCCCAGTATGAGCACCTCTTGCTGGTGGATGAGGAGGCCCAGTGCCTGGCCGGTTCGTACAGGGCGCGCCTCGTGCGGCCCGACGATGCCGCCAGCTGCGGACGCAACGGCCTCTACACGGCCTCGCTCTTCCGATACGACCCGGAATTTTTCCGCCAGTGCGGCAAGGCGCTTGAACTTGGCAGGGCCTTTGTCTGCCTTGAATATCAGAAGGAATACGCGCCGCTGATGCTGCTCTGGAAGGGCATTGCCCAACTGGCTTTGCAAAGGGGAGCGCGCACGCTTTTTGGCCCGGCCAGCATAGGGCTGAATTACCGCCCCCAGTCCGTAGACCTTTTGTGGCGGCACTTGCGGCTGCGCCACTGGCATGCGCCCCTGGCGGGCCTGGTGCGGGGGCGCAAACCCCGCCATCTGCGCAGTGAACTGCCCTTTGCCCGCCAGATGGAGTATAATGGCGTCAACACCATGGTACGCCAGATGGAAGGCGGACGCGGCCTGCCCATTCTCTTCAAGCACTATTTGCAGTTGGGAGGGCGCATAGCGGCCTTTCACGAGGACAGGGCCTTCGGAACCCTGGACGCGCTTCTGGTTGTGGACCTGCTTAACGCGCCGGAAAAACAGTTGCGCCGCTTTCTTGGCGAAGACGGAATGGCCGCCTTGCGCGGCGGCGCGTGTTGCATATAGGTGGCGGTTCAAGAGGCGCTGCATTCCCGCGCCCTCGCCGCCGGGCAAGGCTTGTTACGGAGTTTCAGGCCGCAGGTCGCCGTAAACGTTTTTGCGAGGGCTATGGCGCGCCCGGTGCGGTGCGCGATCGCGCAAAAACACGGCACATGCGCCGCAGACGGGAGCAGATGAATTTTTTTAAAGTGAATTTGCTCTAAGGACACACTGATTAAAGAGCTTCTCGGAAACGCGCAGTTATTTCGTTTGGCAAGGCGCGATCTTTTTTCAAGCAGGAGTGGACTCTTCCGTCCTCGACTGTTTTAAAAAAGTAAAGCAAGTCCGCCAAACGGAATAAATCAGCGTTTCCCTAAAAATTTCAGATCTCCAGACCCTCCTCTCATCCCCAGGTAAAGCCACAGGCCGCCCCGACATTGTGTCAGGACGGCCTGTGGTGATTTGAGTTTCTGCGCAACGCCGGGCGTCTGCTTGCGCAACGCCGGCATGTTCTCAGGGTGAAAGCGCGCTAGAGCAGATAACGAATGAAATGAGTTAACTGTTCTGCAAGGATTTTCTCGAAAATCATTGCCACGAAATGCGAGAAGGCAGGCTTTTGCCTGCCGTAAACGAGCATTTCAAGTGTTAAATGCTCTAGTGGGTATGTTCGTGCTCCAGGTCCTGCGTTTTGAGATAGGGCACATAGGTGGGGTCAGTGCCCATGATATGCTGCACAAGCCAGTCTTTGAGGAAGGTGAGCAGGTCCATGCTCACGGTGGCTGTGCCGGATTTGAGTTGATCCTCAACTTCGTCCAGCTTGGCCACGAATTTTCTGTGGATTTTTATATGTTCGGCTGCGCCCAGATAGGCAGTGGGCGTGAACAGTTTTTCTTCGTCCGCAAAGTGCGTGGCCGTATAGTCGCGCAGCTTGCGCAGGATTACCTGCATCTCTTCTGCCGTGCGGTTATGGGCCATGGCCGTGTACAGTTCGTTGATATAGTCCACCAGCAGCCTGTGCTGTTTGTCGATCATGGGCACGTGCAGGTCAAGCTTGGGCGTCCACTGTACGAACTTGTCGGAGGTCGCCTGCTCGTAGTCGCCGGAAACCAGAGCATTGACAATCATGTCCAGCTCTTCCATGCCGCTCTGAACGCCGAGCAGGGCGGCTGTGAAGGTTTCCATATTTTGGGCGGTCTGTTCGGCCACGTGGTGGATTTCACCCAGCGCGCTGGTGGTGTCGGCGCTGTGCTGCGACTGCTCTTGCGCGCTCCTGGCCACGATCAGAAGATGCTCGGCCGTATCGTTGATGGACTGGAGGATGTCGCGCATGACATTGCCCGCGCGCGAAGCCTGTTCGGCCCCGTCCACGCTGAGCTGGGCGGCCTTGTCCACGGTAAGCACGTTGCGCCGCGTCTCTTCCTGGATGGCGTGCACGGCATCTTCCACTTCCTTGGTGGCTCCCATGGTTTTTTCGGCCAGTTTGCGCACTTCATCGGCCACCACGGCAAACCCGCGCCCGGCGTCGCCCGCGCGGGCGGCCTCAATGGCGGCGTTGAGGGCCAGCAGGTTGGTCTGGTCGGCGACTTCGTTGATGACCGACATGACCTGCCCGATGTTGCTGGCCTTTGTGCCAAGGTCGGCCATGGCCTGCTTGAGATGCACAATGGTGTCCTTGAGCTTTTCAATGGAGGACAATGCGCCCTCCACTTCACGTTCGCCTGTGGCGGCGCTGGCGCTGGAGCTTTGCGCGTTTTCTGAAAGTTCGTGTACCCTGAGTGAGGATTCCTGGGCGGTTTGCGCAACCTTTGACATGGAGCCGCTGGTCTCGGTGAGGTGGTCGCGCTGCACCTGAACGCCCTTGCTGACATCGTTCACAAGGCTTGCCAGTTCGCGCACTTCCGAAGACAGGTTGTTGCATACTGTGTGCGCCTTGTGCAGCACCATGGCGCCACGGTCAGACTTGCTGCGCAGGTCCTTTTTTTCTTCTTCCACATCATTGAGCTTTGCGTGCAGCCTTTCCACTTCGGCCCGCAGTTCGCCGATGACAGCGGCGTCTTCAGCCAGGCTGTTTTCAGCGTCGCGCAAATGGGTCAAACAGTATTCGGCCCGCTGCACATCGTCACCTTGACGTGCGGGATTATCTTCAGCAAAAAGAGCATCACCACGTTGACGCAGTTTTTGAGATCTGGCCCTGTGGGCCAGCCAAAGGGCTGCATCAGCCAGCGCACAGAGAGCCGCCACGGCCAGAAGAGCCCATTGCGCGACCTTGTTGCCACTGACAATGGCCGTGCCGATGAGGGAGCACAGGATGATGATTTGCAGCAAGAGTCCCATTGTTACCTGCCTTGGTTTACTTGCTTATCGGAACCTTTATAATTACGCTTAACGCAGGAAAAGTAAATAAAACCAATTATTACAAAAGGGGTTGATATCATGCAGTTTCTTGATTGTCTGGGGCTTGCTTGTCCGCAGCCTGTCATCCTTTGCCGTGCAGCTGTGGATAAAGGGGTGGAACACCTGGAAGTGCTGGTTGACAATGAGCCCGCACTGGAAAACGTGCAGCGTTTTCTTCAGGGCAGAGGGTATACGGTGAGCGCATCCCAGGAAGGGCCGCAGCAGTGGCGCGTCGCCGCTGCCGTGGATGCCGGGGCTGCCGCCAATGCCGTGGCCAGCGTGTCGGCCGCGCCTGAAGCGCGGGACGGGCAAGAGCAGGATTTGCGCACGCTTGTGCTCATCACCACTGAAACCCTGGGCCGCGGCGACGAAACCCTGGGCACAAAGCTTATGGAGAACTTTCTGGCCACGCTGCCGGAGCTGGGTTCACGGCTGTGGCGGCTGGTGCTTGTCAACGGCGGCGTCAAGCTGACGGCCCGTCCTGGCCCGGCGCTGGATTCGCTGCAAAAGCTCGCGCAGCAGGGAGTATCCGTCCTTGTGTGCGGGGCCTGCCTTGGGCACTACGGCCTTCTGGAAGCCAAGGCCGTGGGCGAGACGTCCAACATGCTGGACATTGTGACAAGCATGGATCTGGCGGACAAGATCATCCGTCCCTGAGGCACGCGCGGCACGGGCGTGAACCGTGTTGACAAAGAAAAACGGCATGAAGAAACTTCATGCCGTTTTTCTTTGGGCGACAGTGCGCCTGCGGTTATGCTTTCATGTCGCTGACAAGGCTGGTCAGGCCGTGGGCCTGGGCGGCCAGGTCGGACACGGCTTTGGAGGCTTCTTCCATTGCCTGCGCCGTCTGGAGCGACATGGTGTTGATCTGGATGATGGTATGGTTGATCTCTTCGCTGGCTGCGGACTGCTGTTCGCTGGCCGCGGCAATGGCGTTGACCTGGTCGGCGGTGGCGTCCACCGTGGATACGATGACCTCAAGGGCCGTGCCCGACTGGTTGGCGAACTCGGCGGCGCGGTCAACTTCCTGCACGGCCCTGTCCACAGACTCCATGCTGGTGGCGGTGCTGTGCTGGATGGCGCTTATGACCGCCCCCACGTCCTGCGTCGAGGCCATGGTTTTTTCAGCCAGTTTACGCACTTCGTCAGCCACCACGGCGAATCCCCGTCCGGCTTCGCCCGCCCTGGCGGCCTCGATGGCGGCATTGAGGGCCAGCAGGTTTGTCTGATCCGCAATGTCTGAAATGACGCCCATGATGCGGCTTATGTCCTGCGCGTGCGAGCCCAGCTGGGCCATGTCTTCCTTGAGGCGCAGGGAGGACTGGTGCACATGGTTGATGCTGTCCAGCGAGCGGCTCACAATGGCCGCGCCATCCTGGGCCTTTTGCCGTGTTTCGGCCGAGGCGGTGGACGCCTGCGCGGCGTTGCGGGCCACTTCCTGCACCGTGGCGTTCATCTCGTTCATGGCAGTGGCAGCTTCCGTCAACCGTTGCGAGGTTTCGGCGGTTCCACGGTCAGACTGCTCGATCTGCGCTGAAAGCTGGGTTGAAGCCGTGCTCACCACCTGGGCGACCTCTTCAAGCCTTTCGGCGGCCTGAAGCATGGCCTGGGTTTTCTGCCTGGCCTCTGCGCTGGCGGCTTCGGCCTTTTCCATAGCCTCCATGGCCTTTCTGGACTGTTCCTGGGCATTGGCGGATTCAAGTCTGGCGTTTTCAATATGCTGCTTCAAGGCGTCGACCATGACCACGAGCGAGGCGAACACGCCTGTCTTGGCCTTGCCGTCGTCCACATTGTAGTCGCCGTCAGCAACGCGCCTGGCGAGGATATTCAGTTCGCCGGGGTCCTTGCCCAACTGCCTGTTGACAGAGCGCGTGAGGAAAAAGATCAGTAAAACACTGATAACAATGCCGGCCAGGGCCAGAAGAATTGTCGTAGTCCGCGAAGTTTCGACAATGTTGAAGGCATTGTGGCTTGCGTCGCTGCTGCCCTTGACGTTCAGGATCACGATTTCGTCAAACAGGCCCATGAGCTTTCTGAAAAGGGGGCGGTACTCGTTGTCGTAAATGGCAAGGGCCTGTCCATGGTCGCTCTTGTCCACCATATCGACGATTCTGCCGCGAATACCGGATATGGTATTCAGGGAAGTAATGATCTCTTCAAAAAGTTGCCTGTCTCTGGCGTCGGCAGCGGTGCCGTGAGTGGCAAGCAGGGCTTTGTATTTGTCGCCATTTTCTCGCAGACCCTTCAGGGTCAGGGTAATGCGATCCTTGTAATACGCAATTTCGTCGGGCTGCTCGTGCAGCATCATGGTCAAAAGATCGGCGCGCACGGCGTAGAGTTGCTGGTTCATGCCCTGAATGGCGATGACAGAAGGCAACCATGATTTATCCACTTCTTCAATAGTATTATTGATGTCAGACAGGTTTTTCATGGAGACCCCGGAAAGGGCGAGCATGATGAGAATGACCCCACAGAAGGACAGGATCATTTTACTGCTGAGTTTCATTGATGTATCCACCTTTACATATTTTCATATATTTTGTGATAGTCCGGCTTTGCTGCAAAAATGTTGGTATCTGTAGGCAGCAATGAATAGAAGCTCAGAATAATATTACATGAAACTTGCTTTGCACAAACAACAATTGCATAGCATTATTCTATATAATATAGAATAATGATGACTGCGCTATGCGGTTTTTGCAGTTGTGCAAGCAAAAGTTTCAAGTATTCAGTGCTGTTAGTTATCAATACCAACTAAGGGCAAAAAAAGGCCAGACGATATATCGCTCCGCCAGATAATTCGAAAGGGCCAGCGTTTGCTGTCCACTCCTGAAGGCGGATACGTGTGACGCCCCTTATGGGTGTGCTGTACCCTTTGCGGCTTCCTGTTTACTCAATTAATCACCTTTTGCATAGTGTAAAGATATGTTTATATATGACACTTGAATTATTGATAAAAATTAAATGTGAAAAAAATAACTTGGAATTGTCAGCCAGGGCAGGTAGATTGAATACGCAACCAACTGAAATTCCGTGGCTCACGCCAAAGGAGTGTATAATGAAAGGTTTAGCGATGCTTCGGCTGAACGCCGTTGGCTGGATTGAGAAAGACGCCCCCAGGTGCGGCCCCCTGGACGCGCTGGTTCAGCCCCTGGCGGTGGCACCCTGTACGTCTGACGTGCATACTGTATGGGAGGGGGCCCTGGGCGACAGGCGGGATCTCATCCTTGGGCATGAAGCCGTGGGCGAGGTCGTGGAAGTGGGCTCTCTGGTCCGCGATTTCAAGCCCGGCGACAGGGTCATTGTGCCCGCCATCACGCCTGACTGGAACTCGCTGGAAGCCCAGGGCGGCTACTCCATGCACTCCGGCGGCATGCTGGCAGGGTGGAAGTTTTCCAATTTCAAGGACGGCGTGTTTGCAGAGATTTTTCACGTCAATGATGCGGATGGCAACCTCGCCCTTTTGCCTTCAGACATGGATCCCGCCGAGGCAGTCATGTTGAGCGACATGGTGCCCACGGGTCTGCACGGCGCTGAACTGGCGGACGTGCAGTACGGGGATTCCGTGCTGGTCGTGGGCGTAGGCCCCGTGGGGCTCATGGCTGTGGCGGGGGCGGCCCTGCGCGGTGCGGGCAGGATATACGCGGTGGGTTCGCGGGCCGTCTGCGTTGCGGCCGCCAGAAAATACGGGGCCACAGAAATCATTGATTACCGGCAGGGAGATTTGGGGGCGCAAGTGGCAAGTCTCACGCGCGGCCAGGGCGTGGACAAGGCCATTATAGCGGGCGGCGATGTGGATACCTTTGCCGACGTGATCAAGGCGCTCAAGCCTGGCGGCCGTATCGGCAACGTCAACTATCTGGGTTCGGGGGATTCGGTGAGGATTCCGCGCGCGGCGTGGGGCTGCGGCATGGGGCACAAGACCATTGCCGGGGGGCTCATGCCCGGCGGGCGTTTGCGCATGCAAAAGCTGGCCAGCATGCTCGCGGTGGGTCGTCTTGACGTCGCGCCGCTGATTACGCACCGCTTCCACGGTTTTGACAAGATGGAAGAGGCCCTGATGCTCATGAAGGACAAGCCGCGCGACCTTATCAAGCCTGTGGTCACCCTGTAGGCAATTTCATGCTGCGGCTGCCCTGAGGACTATGCGGTTGCTTTGCCATTCGTGGCGGGCGTCTGTTCACGCATCGCCAGAGCAATTTCAAGCAACAGCCGTAAGGCTTCTTCGTCGCCTGACGGCTGCCGACAGGATCGCTAGTGAAACCGCTCTAAAACTATAAAAGTTTTAGGGGGAGGGGGTGTGGGGGAGGGACCCTTTTACAAAAGGGTCCCTCCCCCACAAAGTATCTCAACATTCACCAATCCCTGCCGCCAGCCTCTGGCCGACATTCCTGGCCCCTGCTCACGCGGGGTTCTGGTGCAGCCAGCAGGCCGTGTTATGCTGCTGGCGCACGGTAATGGTCGGAGGCATTTTTTCACGGCAAAGGGGCATGGCCTGGTCGCAGCGGGGGTGAAAGGGGCAGCCCCCCGGCATTGAGCGCAGTGAAGGCACACTGCCCGGAATGGTCGGCAGGCGGTGGAGTTCTCTGGAGCGGGCATTGGGCGCGGCGCGGAGCAGGCCCTGCGTGTAGGGATGCAGCGGATGCGCGAAAAGATTGCGGGCCGGGGCGTATTCCACCAGTCGCCCGGCGTACATGACGCCAATGGTGTCGGCCATTTGCTCGGCAACGCCCAGATCATGGGTGATCAGCAGCACGGCCATGCCGCGCTCCTGGCTGCGGGCGCGCATGAGGCGCAGAATCTGCCCCTGGATGGTCGCGTCCAGCGCCGTGGTGGGTTCGTCGGCAAGCAGCAGGTCGGGTCGGCAGGCCAGGGCCATGGCAATCATGACCCTTTGCCGCATGCCGCCCGAAAGCTGGTGCGGGTAGTCGTCATAGCGGCTTTCCGGCGAGGGAATGCCCACCTCGGCCAGCAGGGATATGGCCTCCTCGCGTGCCTGGGCGCGGTGCATCCCCATGTGCAGGCGCAGGGGTTCCGCCACCTGTTCGCCAACCTTGAGCACGGGGTTCAGCGAGGTCATGGGCTCCTGAAAGACCATACCGGCCCGCCGCCCACGGATGTTTCGCAGATCGCGGGGGGGCAGGCGCAAGACGTCCTGCCCGTCCAGCACGATGCTGCCGTCCAGACGGGCGTTGTCAGGCGTGAGGCGCAAGATGGCCCTGGCGGTGAGGCTTTTGCCGCAGCCGGATTCGCCCACAAGGCAGGTGGTGTGCCCGTGGGGCAGGCTGAAGCTCACATTTCTCACGGCGGGCAGGGGGCCGTCGTCCGTCTGAAAGGTGATGGAAAGGTCGTCCAGGCGGAGCAGGGGCGCGCCTGCCTCTGCGTGGGGCTGGCCCTGCTGCAGGTTTGGCTGCTGACCCTGCTGCGGGTTTGGCGGCTGGGCTTGTGGCGTATGAAATGGCATGGCTTCTGTACTCACGGTGTTACATCAAAAGGGTGGCAAACTGCCGGGCCCGCTACGCGCCCATGAAGTCCTGCCATTTTGCCAGCAGGGCGCGCAGGGCGTTGCCGCGATGGCTGCGGGCGTTTTTTTCATCCCTGGTGAGTTCGGCAGCGGTTTTGCCGACCACGGCGTCAAAAAAAACAGGGTCATAGCCAAAGCCGTTCTCGCCGCGCGGCGCGGTAAGCAGGCGGCCGTCCCAAACGCCGCGCACCACCATTTCCGCGCCGTCGGGGCGCACGCAGGCCATGCTGCTCACAAAGCGGCACCCCCTTTTTTCTTCCGGCACATTTGCCAGTTCGTGCAGCAGCTTGCGGATGTTGCGCACGTCGCGGCTTTCGCCGGGCAGGCTTTCCCAATCGTCCGAGTAGCGGGCCGAATAGACGCCCGGCCTGCCGTCAAGGGCGTCCACTTCCAGCCCCGAATCGTCGGCAATGCTGATAAGCCCCGTCAGGCGCGCCACTTCGCGGGCCTTGATGCAGGAGTTTTCTTCAAAGGTGGTGCCTGTTTCGTCAATCTCGCCAATGGTGGGAAAGAACTCCAGGCCAAGAACGTCAACGCCGAACTGCGCCAGGGGATCGGCCAGTTCGCGCACCTTGCCCGCATTATGGGTGGCCAGCACGATTTGTACGGGTTTATTGCTCATGGGTACGTTCCTTGGCGGTCAGGGCCGCTGTTGCAGGGTGTCTGTCTTGTGGCGCTGGGGCATGACCACCGTGGCCACAATGATGCCGGTAATGACCAGCGCGCCGCCCACCATCTGCGCGGGTGTCACTGTTTCGTCGAGAATGAGCTTGGCGGCTATGCCCGCAAAAACGGGCAGGCTGTAATAGACCATGCCCGCGCGCACCGGGCCGATGTGGTCAATGGCCATAGTCCACAGCCAGAACGACAGGGCCGAGCAGCCGATGCCCGTATACAGCATGCTGATGACCAGCGGCGTGGACAGGTGGGGCGTGGGCAGCATGACCGCCTCGATGGCCGTGAACGGCAGTGAATACAGCAGCCCCAGGGCAAAGGTGGCAAGACTGAAGCCGATGGGCGAAATGTCGGTGCTGCGCTGCCGGATGAACAGGGAGTAGAGGCCAAAGCACAGCACGCCGCCGAGGGACCAGAGGTCGCCCTCGTTAAAGCGCAGGTGGGCCAGCCTGCCCCAGTCGCCACGGCTGACCAGAATGCCCACGCCCACCAGCACCACCAGCACGCCCGCCATGCGGCGCGGCGAGATGGGTTCGGCGTAAAGAATGCGCGAGAGCAGGAGAATGACTATGGGAGCCGTGGGAACCAGCAAAGCCATATTGATGCTTTCCGTGGTCTGCCCGGCCTTGTAGATGAGGGTGTTGAGCAGCGTCACGCCAAGAATGCCCAGCAGGGAAAGACCGCGCCAGTTTTTCTTGATGGCGGGCCAGTCCGTGTGCCAGTGCCTTTTGGCAAAAGGCAGCAAAACGAGCAGGGCGATGAACCAGCGCCAGAAATTGCATTGCCAGGGGGGGATGAGTCCGGCAACGGCTCTGGCCACCACAAAATTGCCAGACCAGATGACAACAGCGAGAAGTGCGCAGGAATAGCCCGTTACTGTTTTTTGCATGAATCTGTCCATGGCCGGGCCAGAAGCCCCGGTAGAGATGGCGGAGGCAGTGATGCACCACAGCAGGTCAGTATAGTGCATGTGCGGGGCAAAGGCAAAGGGCCGCGGGCTTTGCCCATCAGCAGACGGCCCTTTGTCATGCGGTGTGGAGATAAAAAAATTTATAATTATTACCGGTTGTTATAGAGCTTGTCCTTTACGGCACTTTCCTTTTACGCAACAAGGGAGTATCATTAAAACTTAAACTTCATTAGTGAGGAAATGAGCATGAAACTCATAGACATATTTGATGTTCCTGCCCCTGAAACGCGCATTCCCGTGCCCTATGTCATCGCCGAAGCCGGGGTGAACCACGAGGGCAGCATGGAAATCGCCCGCAGGCTGATTGACGAGGCCGCAGAGGGCGGCGCGCAGGCCATCAAGTTTCAGACGTACAAGGCGGGCACCCTGGCCTCCAAGGATTCCCCGGCCTATTGGGACACCAACAAGGAACCCACCAGCAGTCAGTACGAGCTCTTCAAAAAGCACGATTCCTTCTGGAAGAACGAGTTTGAAGCCCTGAAGAAGCACTGCGACGCGGTGGGCATAGCCTTCATGTCCACGCCCTTTGACGTTGAATCTGCCCATTTTCTCAATGATCTTATGGATGTGTTCAAAATTTCCTCTTCAGACATCACCAACAAGCCCTTTATCCGCACCCTGTGCGACTTTGGCAAGCCCATCCTGCTTTCCACCGGCGCGGCGCACCTGCATGAAATTGCGGAGGCAGTGGAGTGGATTGAAGAAAAGGGCAACAAGCTGGCCCTGCTGCACTGCGTGCTCAACTACCCCACGGCGGACGAAAACGCGGCCCTGGGCATGATTCCGGCGCTCAAGCGGCATTTCCCGCAGCACGCCATAGGGTATTCCGACCACACGCTGCCCAAGGACATGCATATTCTTGAAACCGCCACCCTGCTTGGCGCGCGCGTGCTGGAGAAGCATTTTACCCATGACAAGACCCTGCCCGGCAACGACCACTATCATGCCATGGACAAGCACGACCTGCGGCACTTTTTTGAGCGCCTTGCGGGAACGCTCACCAGCGTGGGTGAAATGAGCCTGCGCGCCCTGCCGGAAGAAGAACCCGCCCGTCGCCACGCCCGTCGCTCGCTGGTCACGGCCCGCGTCGTGCCTGCCGGCACGGTCATCAGCGCCGCCGACCTTACCTGGAAGCGTCCTGCCCACGGCATTTCGCCGCGCAACTATGACGAAGTCATCGGCATGCGCGCGCGTCGTGATCTGGATGAAGACACTGTGTTGCACTGGTCTGATCTGGACAATGGCGACAGGGCCTGATCATGAGTCAGGAAAGCCGCATACTTGTTCTCGGGCGCATGCCCCGTGGAGTGGAACCGGAGACGCACCGGCCCGCCGGGGTGTGGTGTTTTGTGGAGCAGGAGGAGTTTTTTCCCGCCTGGGACAAGCGTTTCACTTTTCCGCCGGAGCCGCTGACGGACGTGCATGCCGTTGAGCATGCCTGCAAGTGCGCTCAGGCCCTGTGCGCGGACAGCATCGTTCCGCTGGCTGCGGAGCTCTGCTCCCACAGTGAAGACCTGCCCGCCGCCTACTGGGAAACCCTGCTGGCTCCCTGGGCCATTAACATGGCCTCGCAGATCGTCGAGCGCTGGGGCCGCGTCAAGGCCATGGCCGAGGCCTGGGGCGGGGAAGCCATGCACGTTCCCCTGCTGCCACCGGACAGCCATTTCGTCTTCTGGACGGAGCCGGATTTCACGCTGCACGGCGCCCTTGGTCATTCCTTCAACCACTGGCTGTTTTCGCGTCTTTTTGAAGCGTATTTTCACGACGGCTGGCCCGAAAAATGGACATACGAATACCTGCCGCCCGTGCGGCGTGAGTACGGAGCGGAGGAGCGCCCCAGCGGCAAGGCCCGCTTGCTCCATATGGCCCGCAAGGCCATGCTGCGCCTGCCTTTCCCCAGGCTCAAGGGACTAAGCTGGAAGCAGAGCCTGCGCTTTTCGCTGTCGCTGCTGCACAGGAGCCGGGGGCAGGATCAGTCCCAGCCTTTGTCTTCTTACGGCAAGGCTGCCACTGGCATGGACGCGGGTCTGCCGGAATGCCTCGATCTTATGGCCCTGTATCGTGCGGGTATGCCCGAATCGCTGCGTGCGCTGCGTCATCCAGGAAGCCTGAGCGCCAGTCTGCTTGGGCCCCGGTTGCGCGTGCCCAGCGTGCTGGCGTATGAAGATGCCGAGTACCGGCAAAAGCTGGCCGTCTGGCGCGGGCGCGGGCACAGGCTCATGTATGTGCAGCACGGCGGCAATTACGGTCAGGTGCGCTGCGCCTGCGACACGGCCATGGTGGAATATGCGCAGCATGCCTTTGCCACCTGGGGCTGGAGCGAACACGGCAGCAGCCGGGGAAATTTCATTCCCGAGCCTTATCCGCAGCTGGCGCGCCTCAAAAAGCGCTGGCACGGGCAGGACGGGTATACGCTCTTGCTGGTGGGCACGGAAATGCCGGGCTACGGTTACAGGCTGGATGCCCATCCGACCCCCCTGCAACTGGTGGAATACCGGCGCGACAAGCTGCGCTTCTTTGAGGCTTTGGGGCGGACATTGCAAAGCTGCTCGCAGTACCGGCCCTATTTCACGCTGCCGGGCTCCCTGCGCGACGCGGACTGGCTGCTGGAGCGCATCCCCCAGGTGCGGTTGTCCACCGGGCCTTTGCAGCCCCAACTGCTTTCCTGCCGTCTGCTGGTTGTTGACCACAACTGTACAACAACCCTTGAGGCCCTGGTGGCCAATGTGCCCACCATTCTGTACTGGAGGCGAGATGTCTGGCCCGTGACTCCGCAAAGTGACGCCCTGCTGGACGTGCTGACCCGTGCGGGCATACTGTTTGCCACGCCGGAAGAAGCCGCCGCCAAGGCTGCGGAAGTTTGGGAAGACCCGCGCGCATGGTGGAGCCGCACAGCCGTGCAGGACGCCCGCCGCGCTTTTTGCGCCCTTCAGGCCTTGACGGTCAAGGGCAACGAGAACCATTACTGGATCCAAACGCTGAAGAGTCTGTAACACATGCAAATTCGTGTATCTGCCCTGGTTTTACTGGTGGCCCTGAGTTTTTCGTTTCTGTTGTTGCCGCAGGGCGCGGCCCGCGCCGATGACGGTGAAAGCCTGCGCCTGGTGCAGGCCGCATTGAATAAGAGCGATTTTGACGAGGCCGTAAAGCTGCTCAAACCCCTTGTGGACAGCGGCAATGCCGAAGCCCTCTACGTCATGGGCCGTCTTATTCTGGACGGCAAAGGCGTGAAGAAAAACCGCACCCGCGCGGCGGAATTCTTTCGTCTGGCGGCGGAAAAGGGCGACCTGAGCGCCATGAACTCATGGGCCACGGCCCTTGTTTCCGGCGATGGCGTGCCGCGCAATTATCGCGAGGCTGCCCGCTGGTTCCGCAAGGCGGCCGACCAGGGCCTTGCCATGGCCCAGTACAATCTCGGTTATCTCTACGCCTACGGGCGTGGCGTCAACAAGGACGAAAGCGCCGCCATCGACTGGTACAGCCGCGCCGCCAACCAGGGCCTGGCTTCTGCCCAGTACTCCCTTGGCTGGACGTACCTGAACGGCAGTGGTGAAAACCAGAGCGACACCAAGGCCGCGCACTGGTTTGAAAAAGCCGCCGAGCAGGATCACGCCAAGGCCCAGAACAACCTTGCCTTTATGTACGCCGAGGGGCGGGGCTATGCGCAGGATCCGGCAAAGGCCCTGCAATGGTATACCCGTTCGGCTGAACAGGGGTACGCTGAAGCGCAGTATAATCTTGGCTTTATGTACGAGCAGGGCCGTGGCGTGCCGCAGGACTATACCAAGGCCGTGGACTGGTACCGCAAGGCTGCCGAACAGAACGAACCCGCTGCCCAGTACAGCCTTGGCCTCATGTATGATCAGGGCACGGGCGTGCCGCGCAATCTGAGCGAGGCGAACCGCTGGTATAATCTGGCAGCCAAGAATGGCGATCCTGATGCCAAGGCTGTTTTGCGTGCGCAGAATAATAAGCCCCAGCCTGTTCGTAAGGCTCCCGTGCCGAGCAAACCAGTGAAAAAAGAAAAAAAGCCGCAATAAACACGCAGCAATACAGTTTTAGGTTGTCTGTTTGCATGAGGGAAGCCCGCATTGGGAAATGCGGGCTTCCTTGCGTGTGTGTGGGGAGCCTGCGCGGCGGGCGGGAATTCTTCGCAGGCGGCGTTCCAAGGCTAAAAAGCAGGGCTTGTCCTTCGAGAGATAGTTTGTATGCCCTGCGGGCATGGCGGCTTTACTTTTCTGTTGTTTGGGCCGCCTCTGGCGGGCGACGTGGTAATGAGGTTTGCGGCGCTGGCGCTACGGGGAGAAAAAGGCAGGGGCTGTCCTTTGAGAGGCGGTTGTTGTGCCCTGCGGGCACGGTGGCTTTTTATTCGTTTAGCTTGGGCCGCCTCCGGCGGGGGCAGATGGGGGCCTGTTAGGGGCTGCCGCCCCTCCGAGGCCCCCTCTGCACTCCCCCCGGACGACCCCGCTGGGCTTGTCGTATATCCCCACTCCCACGGGTTAGCCCCTAAGGGTTTTCCATCTTTCACCATTCTGCGAGGGCTGCGCGGCTTCTGCTGCGGGAGCTTCCTCGCTGCGCTCGGCGATCTCCCTCCGCGCCGCGCAATGCCAGCGTCGGCTCTCGCCCTGAATGAAAGAGGGAGGGCGTCCGGCTGACTGTGTGGGAGCTGCGGAAGCTGCATATCACTGCTGGAACAAGGTGCGTAATGGCAGCGGCACTTGCGTAGCGAGATCATCAAAAAGAAGAAAGCAGGGTTTCTCCTTCGAGAAGTAGACTCTGTGCCCTGCGGGCACGGGGGCTTATCTTTTATGCTGTTTTGGCCGCCTCCGGCGGGCGACGTGGTAATGAGGTTTGCGGCGCTGGCGCTACGGGGAGAAAAAGGCAGGGGCTGTCCTTTGAGAAGCGGTTGTTGTGCTCTGCGGGCACGGGGGCTTATCTTTTATGTTGTTTGGGCCGCCTCCGGCGGGCGACGTGGTAATGAGGTTTGCGGCGCTGGCGCTACGGGGAGAAAAAGGCAGGGGCTGTCCTTTGAGAGGCGGTTTTTGTGGCCTGCGGACACGGTGGCTTTTTATTCGTTTAGCTTGGGCCGCCTCCGGCGGGGGCAGATGGGGGCCTGTTAGGGGCTGCCGCCCCTCCGAGGCCCCTCTGCACTCCCCCCGGACGACCCCGCTGGGCTTGTCGTATACCTCCACTCCCACGGGTTAGCCCCTAAGGGCTTTCCATCTTTCACCATTCCACGAGGGCTGCGCGGCTTTTGCTTCGGGAGCTTCCTCGCTGCGCTCGGCGATCTCCCTCCGCGCCGCGCAATGCCATCCGCTCCTTCGCGCTGAATCAGACGTCGACTATACACAAACCTCGCTTACGTGTCGGCTTCGGTTCTTTATGACGCTGCCCCCGGCAACAGCCACTCCCTGCCTGAGAAACAGCGCTGCCTTGATACGTTGCCTACACGACAAAATTGGGGGGAGATGCGCGCCCTGTCGACTTCTTTGGACACAACAGAAATACCACATCGAAGACCAAAGTCCTTCGCCGCAACGTGCCTTTTTCCAGCAGACTGCCGCCATCCCAGAGACTCCCACACAGCCAAAGAGACGCCTCACCGATCTCTCGCCCAGGGCAAAACCGTACGTTGGCATTGCGCGGCGCGGAGGGAGATCGCCGAGCGAAGCGAGGAAGCTCCCGCAGCAGAAGCCGCGCAGCCCTCGTGGAATGGCGGAAACGGGAAAACCCCAGGGGGGTGCTTCGGGGGGGATGCAAGGGGGGCCGAGAAGGGGGCGCAGCCCCATAACCGGCCCCGCCTTGCCCCCGCCGGAGGCGGCCCAAACAACATAAAAAGAAAAGCCGCTGTGCCCGCAGGGCACAGAAGCCAACTCTCGAAGGACAAGCCCTGCTTTTATTCTCCCCGGAGCGCCAGCCACGAAAACCTCAACTCCGGGCCGCGCGCCGCGCAGGCGGCCCAAATGGAAGAAAGTGAAAGCCGCCTTGCCCGCAGGGCACAGAGCATTCCAACTTGCCATTTGGCGTGAAGAACACGAAAAAAACAGGCCCGCCCATACTTACGTACGGACGGGCCTGATCAATAATTATGTAACCGACGACTTATTTTTTGCCGCCCTTTTTGCCTGCTTTTTTGCCAGCCTTGGGAGCGGATTTTTTGGCCGCAGGAGCCGCAGGCTTTTTGTCAGCAGGAACCACAGGCTTTTGGGCCGCAGGGGCTTCGGCCTTGGGCGCGCTTTCGGCAGGGGCTGATTCCTGGGTTTCACCCTTTGAAACTTCCTTGGCATCGGCCTTGGCTTCAGAAGCAACAGGCTGTTCGGCCGGAGCTTCAGGAGCGGCTTCCACAACGGGTTCCGCAGCTTCGGCTGCAGTTTCAACCTTGGGCGCTTCAGGCGCAGCCGCTTCAACCACAGGGGCCGCTTCCGTCATAGCAACGTCAGCCTTGGGCGTTTCAGGCGCAACCGCAGGGGCCGCTTCAACCTTTGGAGTTTCAGGGGCGACCACAGCCACAGCAGCATCAGCCTTGGTATTTTCAGGAGCAACCGCCGGGGCCACTTCAACCTTGGGTGCTTCAGGCGCAGCCGTTCCAGCCGCAGGCGCATCAGCGCCAGCCTCGCTGCCGGAGGCAGACTCCACTGCCTTCTTTTCCGGCTTGGGCACTTCCACTACAGTGCCGTCGGCCAGCACCAGCGAAAGGGCGTGGGCAGGGCAGGCTTCCATGCAGGCGGTGATGCGCTTGCCGTTTTCCATACGCCAGGCGCGGCACATATCGCAACGCACGGCCACTTCGCGGCGGGCCCGCTGGGCCAGGGTTTCGCCGTCCTCACCGTCCACCGACGGCATGCCGATGGTTTCCATCGTTATGGTGCCGTAGGGGCAGGCGGCCATACACATCTTGCAGGCCACGCAGTACTGGACGCGCATGATGATGCGCCCTTTTTCGTCCTGCTGGAGCGCCCCTGTAGGGCACACGTTCACGCAGGGCGCGTGGGGGCACTGGTGGCAGCGCACCGTTGTCTTGAAGCCGTCTGCCTTTACCACCTGCACGCGCGACACCAGTTCGTCGCGGTGCTTCATGGCTTCCTTGAAGCTCATGCCGTGGTGAGCAGCGATACATGCCACTTCACAGCGGCGACAGGCGCGGCATTTGTCGGGTACGACCTGGATATGTTCAGTCATGGTCCGTTTCCTCGGGTGCAACGTGCAGGGCCATCAGGGTAAGTCCGTGGCCCCCGTTGAAGTGGATGTTTTCGCCGCCGCAACTGGGGCAGACGAAATGCCGTTGCGTCAGGCTGAATTCATGGCTGCACTCGGTACAGCGACAGGGCAGGGGCGCTGTCTGCAACAGCAGTTGTGCGCCCTCGGCCGGGGTGCCTTCCGCAAAGAGTTCAAAGCAGGCCTCAAGGGTTTGCGCTTCCACACAGGCGATGAGCCCAAGCTGGCATTCCACCTTGCTGATGCGCTCCACCCGGTTTTCCGGGTGGGCCGCATTGTGCTCGTCCAGGGCTTTCAGACAGATGTCCAGCAGCCCCTGAACCAGACTCGCCTCATGCATGTGCTACACCCTTTGCCACTTCAGCCCTGACGCGCAACAACCGCCCAGAGCACATCATTTTGGCAATGCTCTAGCGTTCCGTGCAGGATACGCAGGGGTCAATGCTGTTGGTGATCAGGGCAACGTCGGACACGTTGCAGTCACGCATCATCACGCCCAGGGCCTCCCAGTTCATGTAGGAAGGCACGCGCCACTTGAGCCGTGCGGGCATATCCGTTCCATTGGTGCGGATGTAGTAGAACACCTCGCCGCGCGGCGCTTCGGAGCGGGCGCAGGCCTCGGCCGTGCGGATTTGCCGCATGGGGGCCGTCACCTCGCCATCGGGCACGCGCGCGATGCACTGACGGATAATGCCGAAGGATTCGAATATCTCGTGCAGGCGCACCATGGTACGGGCGTGAATGCAGCATCCCTGTTCCACAACGGTTTTGAAGTCCACATCAGGATAGGCCGCATAGGGCGAATCCTTGCGCACATCAAGATGCAGACCCGAACCGCGCGCCACCGGGCCAACCACGCCGAGGCGGATGGCGTCTTCATTCGGCAGCAGGCCAAGGCCACGGGTACGGGCCAGAACCATGCTGTTGGAGTCATAAATCTCGCGGATTTCGTCCACCTGGGGTTCGACCTTGTCCAGCATGTTGCGCATGTAGTCCAGGAGCTCGGCATTCACATTGTACTTGACGCCGCCAATGCAGTTGGCGGCCAGGTTCATGCGGTTGCCGTAGACTGTTTCCTTCAGGTCCTGCATCATTTCTCGCACTTCCATGACGTGCATGAACAGCGACTTGAAGCCGATGATGTGGGCCTGGATGGCGGTGTTGAACAGATGCGAGGAAATACGCTTGATTTCCTCCGCCAGCACGCGCAGGTAACGCGCGCGGGCGGGAATGGTGATGCCCAGCACGTTTTCCACAGCCATGCTGTAGGTGAAGGAATGGCTGTTGGAGCACAGCGAACATACGCGCTCGGTGAGCGTGACGTTCTTGATCAGGTTGCGCTGGGTGGCCATGGCCTCCATGCCACGGTGCACATGGCCCGAGGTCAGTTCCACATGGCGTACTATTTCGCCGTCCACAGTCAGATTGAAGTATACCGGTTCCTCAAGGGCCACATGCACAGGGCCGAGGGGCATGGTAAAGGTTTTGGTCATGACCGCTTCTCCTTGTCCCCGAGGATGCGTTCCCACAGGTCGGTGGTGCAGGCCCCGTTCATCATGATGGAAAGAGGCACGGCTTCGTTGAGAATGCCTGCGTCCAGCTCCTCATCAAGGAAGAGGCGGCGCGGGTTGGGGTGCCCCATGACCTGGATGCCGTAAAGCTCCATCATTTCTCTTTCATGCCAGTCCGCGTTGGCGAACAGCGGCGTGATGGAGGGCACTGTGGGCCATTCTCCATTGAGGGTGACAGTCATGTTGTAAATAACACCCTGAATCTCAAAGTGATAACAGACTTCCTGCATGGGTTCGCTGAGCTGGCGACGGTTGTAGGCCGTGACCATGGCCAGGCGGGCGTCGGCCTGGCGGAGGATTTCCGCGCCCTGTGTGAGCATGCGCGGCGTTCCCAGGCGGAACCAGTGATAGGCGTTGCCGAAGCTGTCGGTGCTGTGATGTATGGCATCGTCCTCAGCGGCACAAAGAGCGGTAAGGCCCTCAATGACGGCGGCGTTGCCGGGAATGGTCTCTTGCATATGTTCTCCGCGGCAAGGCCGCTAGTCTTTTGTGGGCACTGCCGAAGTGACGGTTGCCGCCGGGGTGTCGTCAGTGGCCGTAGGCAGCACGCAGGCGTTGCGCTTGGCGTCTTCAATCTGCCGACACTTGGGGCACAGCTTGCGGGTCAGCTCGGGATCAATTTCGGTGTTCCAGGCATAGAGCTTGTCAGCCAGAACCTTGGGTATGGGCCGCATAAGCGCGCCGCAGGCAACGCAGGGTTCATACTTGATGGTGTGCTGCTCAAGCCTGTTGTATTTTTCGGCCTGTGTATGGGCCGTATGCCAGTCGGTGCTGATGCTCATGGCCCCGGTGGGGCAGTAGTGGCGGCATGAGGCGCACAGACAGCACGAATTTTGCCAGATGGTGATGGTAAAGCCCGACCCGTCGGGCTGCTGCCCGATGTGGATGGCCCCCGCCGCGCAGGAGTGGCGGCAGATGCCGCAGCCCATGCACAGTTCCGGGTCCACCACGGCCCTGCCGCGCAGGCGATCGGGCGTAAAGGTTTCACCCAGGGGGAAGGGGTCGGTGCTGGGGCCTTCAAGCAGGTTGCGGAATAAGACTTTAAGAAAGCCCGCCATACTATTCCTCCACGCCCAGTTTTTTCAGCCAGATGGACCGGGCCAGCACCACGCCTTCAAGAATGGCCTGGGGCCGGGGCGGGCAGCCGGGCACGTTCACGTCCACGGGCAAATAGCGGTCGATGGGGCCTTCAATGGAATATCCCTCGCGAAAGACCCCGCCTGATATGGGGCAGATGCCCACGGCCACCGTCACCTTGGGTTCGGGAATCTCGTCCCACACCCGCAGCACGCGGTCGCGCACCCTGGTGGTAAGCGGGCCGGTGATCAGCACGATATCGGCGTGCCGGGGGCTGCCGCAGTAGCGACACCCCAGGCGTTCAACGTCGTAACGCGGAATACAGGCCGTGGTGGCCAGTTCCACGTCGCAGCCATTGCAGGAACCGGCGTTGATGCGGAACAGCCACGGCGAACGCACGGAAAGTTTTTTGAGCATATTATCCAGCGACACGGCGGCCTCCTTACATCACCCAGACCAGTATCAGACTGCACAGCGCAAGCGCGGCGGGCACAGTCACATAAAAGCGAAACGCCTGGTCAATACGGAAACGCCCTGTGGCCGACTTGACCAGGGTAAGCGAAACCAGCATGAGCGCGAGGCACTTGCACAAGAACCACACCAGATTGACCGGCCACCATTCAGATATGGTGCCGGGGAAGAAAAGCGCAACCCCCAGCCCCAGAACCACGAAGGTCTTGA
Source organism: Desulfovibrio sp. (assembly GCF_034006445.1). NCBI lineage: Bacteria > Pseudomonadati > Thermodesulfobacteriota > Desulfovibrionia > Desulfovibrionales > Desulfovibrionaceae > Desulfovibrio > Desulfovibrio sp. Next base: position 22,248 of record NZ_JAVESS010000006.1, read on the forward strand.
GGGCCGACGTGATCTGAAAAAGGGCCAGCAGCGGGCCGCCGTATTCAAGTAGCGGGCCTTCGACGATTTCGGTTTCCGCCTCGGGAATATCAAAGGGCACAACGCCCATGGTGCCGGGCAGAAAGATGAGGTAGGCCAGAAAGGCCGGGATCATCGACGGGTTGAAGCCAAAGGAGCCTGTCTGCTGCTGCAGGGCCACGATCTTGAAGAGCGAGAATTCCGCTCCCCATGCGCCGCCAGCCAGGGTTTTGCCCGTGAGTATGGCCACGGCCAGCAAAATCATGAGCAGGGGCATTTCGTAGGCGAACATGAGCACCATTTCGCGCGAAAAACCCACAGCGCCGTAGGGCGAACTGGAGGCCGACCCGCCCAGCATGATGGCCATGGCCGGGATGGGCAGAAGGTAAAAGATCACCAGCAGGTCGCCCATATTGAACAGGCCGTTGTACACACCGGCGATGGGTATGAAGGCCGCGCACACGGCCATGCCCGTAAAGCCGAAGACAGGAGCCAGCAGAAAGGCCGGGCGGCAGGCCGTCCTTGGGATCAGGGTCTCCTTGGTCAGGAGCTTGGCAATGTCCAGCCAGGGCTGCACCAGCGGCGGCCCCACGCGGCGTTGCAGGCGGGCTTCCACACGGCGGTCAAGTCCTTTGAAGAACATGGCCACCATCAGGGCAAAGGCCCCGCCGGGGAAGACGCACATGTGCAGTATGGCAAGCAGGGTATCGCTCATGAGCGGTTCTCCTTGGGCGTGTCGTCGCCGCCGAGCAGGCGCGAGAGACCACCGTAAATGCTGGAAGGCGTCATGCGGCTGGTGGCCGTTTCAGGCGGCAGGCCGCAGGTATGCACATCGATTTCACGCAGGTGGGTAAAGCGCTTCACAAACCAGTAGCCGCCGGTGAAGGCCAGGGCCATCATCACGAACATGCCCGTGGCGTTCCAGGCTCCAGTGCCCGAAAGCACGCCCGAAAGACCCACATTCAGCGGCATGAGTCCGTATTCCAGCAGCACCGAATTGATGGGGCCCAGCGCAAGACCGGGGAAGATGCCCGTCAGCACGCAGCCTGCGGCCAGAATGCCCATGGGGACGCGCATGATGCGGGGCACTTCCTTGATATCGTCAAGGTCCTGTGCGGGCTGGCCCAAAAAGGCCGCGTGCAGGAATTTGGCGATATAGGCCATGGTCAGCACGCTGCCGATGAGCGAGAGCAGGGCCAGGAAGGGCTGCCCGGCTTCCATGAGGGCATGGTAGATGAGCCACTTGGACGAGAAGCCGCTGGTGGGCGGCACGCCTATGACCGAAAGCCCGGCAATGGCGAACATGGCCAGGGTAAAGGGCATTTTGCGTCCGATGCCGCCAAGGTCGTTGAGGCTTTCCCTGTGGCTGGCGAACATGATGGCGCCGCACACGAGGAAGAGCAGATCCTTGAAGAAGACGTGGTTGATGACGTGCAGCATGCCGCCCGCGTATCCGAGCGCGCCGCCCGCCGCCACGGCCAGCACCATGTAGCCGAGTTGGCTCACCGTCGAGTAGATGAAGATAAGCTTGAGGCCGTTGCTGCGCAGGGCCTGAATGGCGGCCATGATGATGGTGACGCCGCCTATCCACATGACGGTCACGCTGATGGAGCTCTGTTCAAATCCGCCCAGTATGCCCGCCACGGCGAATCCGCCGCCCAGCAGCATAAAGAGCTTGATAAGGCCGAGAATGGCGCTCTTCAGCAGCACGGAGGAGATGTAGCCGGACACGGGCGTGGGGGCCAGGGCCGGGTGCATCTGCCAGTCAATGCGGAAGGGCAGTTGCGCGGCCTTCATCACAAAGCCCGCTGCCAGCAGGGCCATGCCGAACCAGGCGGCCCCGGCGGACAGGTTGGGCACCATGCCGGCCAGCAGCAGCGAGGTAAAGGGCGTGAAGGGGCCGATGACGCACAGGCCCACAAAGATGAAGCCCGCGCCAAAGACGTTGAAGATAAAGTACTTGAAGGCTTCTCGCAGCGATGCCTTGTCGCCTTCGTGCGCGATGGCCAGGTAGAGCGTCCACGAGCTCATGATTTCCCAGAACAGGAAGAAGCTCAGCAGATACTGGCTGGACGCCATGCCCACAAGACCGCCGCACATGGCGGTAAAGGCGCAGTAGAAACGCCACTGCGTGTGGCTGTGTTCCATATAGCCCAGAGCGTAGCTCATGTTCACCGCGCCCAGCAGGGGGACGATGAGGGCAAAGCAGAAAGAAAGCGTGTCGAGGCCGCGTCCGAACAGGACAACCAGCAGGGCCGTTGCGAGCAGCACGCCCACGCTGACCTTGCCCGCCATGACGCGGTTCTTGTGGAAGAGGGCGGGCAGCAGAGCGCCGAACACGGGCACGACCACGTAGATGGGCCAGTTCACGTGCATGGCCAGCATAACGCCTGCGTCCTGCGGGTTGGGCGCAAAGGCCAGCGAAGCCACAGGGGCCACAAGCTGCATGGCGAGCTGCGGCGCAAGGCCGAGCAGAACGCAGAGGGCAGCCAGCACGCCCATGCCCACGCGCATGGTGACAGGAGCTTCCGTGACCGTGGGCAGATAGTCGGGGCGCTCTTCAAAGATCAGGGTTTTGAGTATGCGGGTGTAGTAGACAAGACCCACCAGGGAGCCAGCGAGAATGAGCGCGGCCAGCCAGATTTGTCCGGCTTCGGTGGCGGCCTGTATCATCAGGAATTTGCTGTAAAAAGCGCCAAAGGGCGGCAGACCCATAATGCTCACAAGCCCCACGCCCATGCAGGCCACGGTAAAGGGCATCTGGCGGCCGAGGCCGCGCAGATCGCTGAGCTTGCGGCTGCCGCTGCGCATGATGAGCGCGCCCGCGCCAAGGAAGAGCAGGTCCTTCATGATGGCGTGGTTGAACATGTGCCACAGCGCGCCCGTGGTGGAAAGCCACGTGCCGATGCCGAGCACAAGCGTAATTTCGCCGATCTGCCCCAGGGTGGAGTAGGCCAGCATGCGTTTGATGTCGTCCTGGCGCAGGGCCATGACTTCACCAAGAACCAGGGTGGCCGCGCCCGTGAAGACCAGCCCGGTGCCGAGCCACGAAAGGCCGAACAGGCCGGGCATGGTGCTGACCATGGGCCGCATGAGCAGCACGACCACAATGCCGAAAATGCCCATCTTGGTGATGATGCCCGAAAGGGGGGCCGACACGGAGGACGGCGCGGCCGGGTGGGCGTCAGGCAGCCAGGAGTGCAGGGGCACAAGACCGGCCTTGACGCCGAAGCCCATGAGGCAAAGTACAAAGGCCGCCTGAAGCACGGGGGTGGGCACAAAGCCCTCGCCCAGCATAAGCAGGCCGGGCAGCATGAAAAGCGCGCCGCCCGCGCACATGACGTAGTATTTGAGGCCAGCGTCAAAAGCGCTGCGCCGCCCTTCATGCACCACCAGAAAGTAGGAGGCGAAGGTCATGAGTTCCCAGTAGCCGTAAAGGCCGGACGCGTCCGTGCTGGAAACTATGCCCGCCAGGGAGCCGAAGGTGAGCAGCAGAAAGAACCAGTAGCGCCCCTGATGCCGCCCGTGAATGTAGCCCTGCGAGTAAACGCAGACCACCAGTGCCACAAGGCTGATCATGGTCAGGAACAGCCTGGCCGTGGCCGGGGCGTCCGCCACAAGCACCGTGACGAGCGCCAGGGCCGCAAAGGACGTTCCCACAAGGGGGGCGACACGCATGCGGAGCAGAAAAGCGCCGCCCACGGCAAAAGCGCCAAGGTAATAGCACCAGTAGGCCGGATGCACGGGGGAGTGGGGGGCCACAAAACCGTACTGACCGCCGATGAGGTCGGTCAGCGGGCCACGCAGAACGCCCATCACGCCCACGGCCACAGCCAGGGCGATCATCAGACCGGCTTTGCCGCGCATGGGGCCGAAGGCCGTGGGGGAATCTTCCGGCGCGTCTTCCAGCACCACCTGGCGCACAGTGGTGACGTACAGCCAGATGAAGACCGTGGTGGCCAGGGCCATGACCAGCAGGCCGGTGAGCCCGCCCGGTATGGCCTCAAGGACGGCGGCATTGATAAAGAGGCGGGCTTCGGGCAGCAGGAAGGGCGATCCGCCCACCGAGGCCAGAAGACCCAGAGCGAACAGGGCAGCCGTCCAGGGATGCCGCTGGCCGGAACCGCTCAGGCGCGATGCCTGGACGGGCCCCTGACTACACGCGGCTCCCGTGCGGCATGTCGAGGTGAGACGGCCCAGGGCCGTCCACGCCAGGCCGCGTGTTGCAACCTGAAAAAGTATGAAGAGCCACAGGCCGGTGGCGCCGATGGCGGTAGCCGCGCCGAGCCCCAGGCAGACAATGCCCGCGTCGTGCAGGGCGCCCCAGAGGATCAGGCGGCGAGGGTCCTTACGCTGGCGCACGGCTTGAGCCGCAGCATACAGCATGAGGGCCATACCCACCAGAAGCGGCACAAGCCGTCCGCCAGCCGAGAACAAGGATTCCGTCATAATTCGCCCCGTAGTTTGCGGGTCTTTCAGGCCAGCACTGTGCTTGGCCCCGTTTACGCCTCTTCTCTATGTGGTATCACATCCATACCAGATCGTGAAAAAAATAGTAAAAGGAGTGTTAACAGCCTTATCTCACTTCGCCACTCTGTGCAAGTGGCGATTATTTCACAAAAAGTTGGAGGGTTATGCCAATTTGCGCAGATTTGGCGCTGGTTTTGCGCGTCTACTTGCAATATGTGTAATAATTCACAGCAGTCTGGCAATAGTTTGAAGTACTGCAATTTGTGTGTTGGGTGTTCAATCAATCCGCTGTATGCTGTAATTAACTGTTTGCTCAAACAAAATTAGGTTAATCCATATACTGCAGTAAAATCCGGTCGTGCAAAAAAAATTGGTCGCTATCCTACAAAATTTCGCGCAGTAAAGAGCCCACGCCTGATCAAGAAATTCGTGCTACTAAAAATTTTTTTGGCCAATTGCACGTTTTTGTACCAAAAGAGCATGTGATTTATTTAATCACTGGAAAAACAGAGGACTATCGGTGCCCGGGGACACGGTGTTGTACCGCGTCGCATGGAGGGGGCGGAGGCGGAAAGGAGGCAGAAAGGCGCTCATGGCGCGAGCAGGAAAAAAGCGAATCCCCTGGTGCCTTGTGGAAAAACTGGGGCCGGGCTGAGAGCCGGGACTGGCGTTGTACTTGGGATCCGCGGGTTTGAGCGTTGAACCGTGGCCGGGCTAGTCCGGGTACCGGACTCTGAGCTAGTCCGGGTACCGGACTCCGGGAAAGCCCGGTTATCAGGCTGCGGGCTAGTCCGGGTACCGGACTCTGAGCTAATCCGGGTACCGGACTCTGAGCTAATCCGGGTACCGGACTCTGAGCTAGTCCGGGTACCGGGCTCTGGGCTAGTCCGGGTACCGGACTCCGGGCTAGTCCGGGTATCGGACTCCGGGAAAGCGGGCAGGGGCAGTCAGGTTCGAGACGCCTGCCACACTGTCTCACGGGCCAACAGCGAGGGGGCAGTGCTGGCCCGGTATAGCCCCCCGGCAGGTCAGCCAGGCAACGCCCATTCAAGTATGGTCTGGAGCGTGCGTCAGCAGGCAAATGCCAGCGTTGGAGGCAGCGCCCGCTGGCCTATTCTTCGCGCAGTGTTCTGGCCATAAGGTCGCGCAACGCGGCCTGCGGACTTTGCCCTTCATACAAGATACTGTGTACCGCGTTTGTCAGGGGCGCGTCTACGCCAAGTTTTTTCGCCATGTCATAAATGGCGGCCGTGGTTTTGACGCCTTCTGCCACCATGCCGAGGCTTTGCGTAATATGGTCGAGCTTTTCTCCACGGCCAAGGCGCAGCCCCACCTGCCGGTTGCGGGAAAGATCGTCTGTGCAGGTAAGGGTGAGGTCGCCCAGACCCGAGAGGCCCATAAAGGTGTGCGCCTGCGCCCCACGGGCCACGCCAAGGCGGCTCATTTCAGCCAGCCCTCTGGTGATGAGGGCCGCGCGGCTGTTGGCCCCCAGCCCCAGCCCGTCGCAGGTGCCAGCGGCAATGGCCATGACGTTTTTGAGCGCGCCGCCCATTTCCACGCCCATGACGTCCGTGCTGGAGTAGCAACGAAAGGCGGGGCCGGAAAAAATGTCGCGCAGATAACAGCCAAGGGCTTCATCGTAGGCGGCCATGACCACGGCCGTGGGCAGGTCGCGCAATACGTCCGCCGCAAAGGAGGGGCCGGACAGCACCGCATAACGGGGGTTCAGGCGGCCGAGAGCCTGCGAGGTCATTTCCGAGCAGGTGGCCAGCGAACCGGTTTCAATGCCCTTGGCCGCATTGACCAAAATGGCCCTGGGTTGAAAGTGGCGGGCCTGTTCCGTGAGCCAGCCGCGCAACTGCTGGCAGGGCACGGCCAGCACGACCAGAGGGCGGTCCAGGGCAGCCGGGTCTGTGGTGGCCACAAGCCGCTCGTCAAGGGGCAGGCCCGGCAGGTAACGGGGATTTTCGTGCCTTTCGTTGATGGCCGTGGCCACGGACGCGTTCCGCATCCAGAGGCAGACATGGTGCCCGCCACGGGCCAGAAGATGCCCCAGGGCCGTGCCCCAGCTGCCGCCGCCAGCCACACATATGGAAATTTTTTCAGACATTCTCGTTCTCAGAAGCCCAGGGACGATTCCGGGCCGGGCCGGTCGGGCAGGGCGTCAGCGTTACGGGCCATACGTGGCCTGTTGGGGCTGTTTTGCCTGCCATTATCAAAATATACCAGAAACATGCCGCTAAAAAGTTGCTTGCGGTAAACCTCGACCCGGAACAGCTTGCCCTGCTTGTCTACTGAAAAGCGCGGCATGAAGTCCTTGAGGCGCAGTTCCACGCCAGCCTCGTCGGGCTGACCGTTGTCAAAGCCAATGGCATTGACCCTGTAGCCGTCCAGAGGGCGAACCTGGAAGGAGTCGTCAACATACAGCACCTGCCCGAAGGAAACCGTCTTGTCCTGGCCGTCCACTTTTACGGGCACGGCGTCAAGGCTGCTGTCCACCTCGCGCCATTCGGGCCGGATGAGCGTCAGCATGCGGTTGCCGTAATGTACGCAAAACTGACCTTCGCCGCCTTGGGCGCAGGGCAGAACCGCCATGATTGGCTTGGTGGGCACGGCCTGGGCCGGGCCGCTTCTGGGCAGGGGCAGAAAGTTGATGGCCGGGCGGGCGTCTTCAAGCGGGAGAAAGACGCGGTTGTCGGCAAAGGAAACGGCAAGATTGTCCTGCAGCGCTCCGCGCACGCCTTCGGGCGTGAGGGCAAAGGCGCGGCTGAAGTCCACGCCCGCCTGCTGCAGAAAGGACTCAATCATCAATAAATGATAATAGGCGCGCAGCTCGACGGGAAATTCCTTGCTGGCCTCAAGGCCGAAGGCGGCTTTGCCCCGAAGCACGGCATAATAGGAAAGGCTCCTTTCCATCTCGTGGTCGCCGGCGGCGGTATTGGTGTTATGGACGTGCAGACGGTGCCCCGCCTGCATGAGCGCCTTGTTGGCGGCATTTGCGGCTTTGTCGGCCTCGGCCTCCAGCGCGCCCATGAAAGCTCCCGGCAGTTCCGTCTGGTCAATGATGACCGACTGTCCCCAGCGGGCGGGATTGCGCAGTTTGTCTTCGTAGGTGTGACGGTAGTAGCCGCTGCCGTCATGCAGGTTGAGCACAAGGCCCACCTGCGGATGGTCAATGAGATCCTGAATACGGCGCACTGTGGCAAATTCGGGGTCTGTTGCGTCCAGGCGGGCGAACTTGCGGTTCATATCCCCATACAGGCCGCGCGACCGCTTGATAATACTGGGAAAATTCAGATTGGGCACTACCCACACGCTGCCGTTTTCCATGCGGTAATGGGTGGTCAGCAGCGTGGCGGCGGAAAAGCCCCCCGGCTCATCGCCCTGAATGCCCCCCACCACCAGCACGGTGCGTGGGCCTTCGCCCAGGCGGATGACGGTAAAGTCCAGAGGAAAGCTCTCCTGCGCCAGAGCCGTGCCCGCAAAGCAGAAAAGGGCGCAGCTCAGGAACAGGCCCGCAAGGCCCGTGCCTGTCAGGAGTCTGCCCTCGCGGCGGAGGCGGTTCAGAAAAAGCTTTGTATATGCCTGCATAGTGCTGTGGGGTTGTCTGCGGGCCAGATGGAACATTGGCCTATATAACTACGGCATTCGGCCGCAAACGGCAAGATACCGGGGCGTTGCGGGCGAAATAAAGAAAGGGCCAGCGCCGGTTTCTCCCTCTGGAGCGTCAGGCGTTGGCCCTGATGACCTGGCCCTGATGTTTAGGGCCCAGATGACCTGGCCCAGATGGTATGGGCCGGGACGTTCTCGGCCTGTCTATTCGGGATCAAAGCCGATGTTGCTTATGGCCGTGCGCAGGGCGTCCATATCCACCGGGCCGTCTTCTTCATAGCGCAGAACTTTTTCGTCCAGATCCACCAGCGGATTCTTCACGCCGGGGATCTTGCCAGCGGCTTCTTCCACCGCGCTCTTGCAGTGGCCGCAACGCATGCCATTGACTTTCAGGCTTTTCATCGTATCCTCCTTGGGAATCCATTTTCAATTTCGTAGTGCCGCGAGTTTACGCGCCACCCTGGTAAATGACAAGCCGGAGGAAGAAATGAGCGAGGCCAATGCGCAAAACGACGCCGCCAACGAGGCATGCCCCCTGAAATTCGACATAGGGGGAATGCACTGCGCGGCCTGCTCGTCCCGCATCGAACGTGTGGTCGGTCGTATGGAAGGTGTGGAGAAAATCAGCGTCAACCTTGCCACCGCCAAGGCCGAGGTGTGGGCCAGCCCCGGCCAGGAAGAAGCGGTGCAGCACGAGATCATGGATCGCGTGGCCACGCTGGGCTTCAGCGCCACCCCTGCCGCTGATGACGACGCCTCCGCCGAGTTTGCCGAAAACAAGGCCAAAGCGCTCAAGGATGCACGCCAGCGCCTGGGTCGTCTTGTGCCCATGGTCTGCTTTGCGGTGCCCCTGCTTGTGGTGTCCATGGGGCACATGATGGGGCTCAGTCTGCCGCACTGGATGGATCCCCATGCCGCGCCGCGCACCTTCATGCTCATACAGCTTTTTCTGAGCCTGCCCATTGTCTGGCTTGGACGGCATTTCTATGTGGACGGCATCCGCGCGCTGCTGCGCAAGGCTCCTGCCATGGACAGCCTGGTGGCCGTGGGCACGGGCGCTGCCTTCATCTACAGCCTGGTCAACACTGTTCTTGGTCTCATGGGCGTTGACCCTGTGACGCGGGCCATGAACCTGTATTATGAGTCGGCGGCAGTGCTGCTGACCATGATAGAACTGGGGCAGTTTCTTGAAGCCACGGCCAAGCGCAAGGCTGGCGACGCCATGGGCGCGCTCATGAGCCTCACGCCGGAAACGGCCCTGCGGCTCGATCCTGACAACGAGGCCCTGCCGCCCCGGGAAGTCGCGGTGTCGGCCCTGAAGGCTGGCGATCACCTGCTGCTCAGGCCCGGTGGACGTGTGCCTGTGGACGGCGAAGTGCTCACGGGCAAAAGCGCCGTGGACCTTTCCCTGCTCACAGGCGAATCCATCCCTGTTGCCGTCGTCCCCGGCGACAAGCTGGTGGCGGGCAGCGTCAATGGCGAAGGTTCGCTTACCCTGCGGGCCGACGCCGTGGGCCGCAACACGCGGCTTGCACGCATCATCCGTCTGGTGCGCGAAGCCCAGGGCAGCAAGGCCCCCATCGCCCGCCTGGCAGACCGCGTCAGCTACTACTTCGTGCCCGCCGTCATGCTCTACGCCGTGCTGGCCGCCCTGGCCTGGCTGGTGTTCAGTTCCGAGCCAATCACAACGCCGCTCACCGTCTTTGTGGCCGTGCTGGTCATGGCCTGCCCCTGCGCCATGGGGCTGGCGACGCCCATGTCCATCATGGTGGGCACGGGGCGCGGGGCGCAGCTTGGCGTGCTTATCAAGAACGGCGCTGCTCTGGAGCAGGCCGGGCACATCAACGTCCTTGCCGTGGACAAAACCGGCACCCTCACAACGGGCAAGCCCGTGCTCACGGGCGTAACCCTGCTGGAAGGCGCGCAGGGGCTGGACGAAAACGGCCTGCTGTCCCTTGCGGCAGCTCTTGAGGCCCGTTCCGAGCATCCTCTGGCCCAGGCCCTGATCAAGGCCGGGCACGACCGCAATCTGCCCGCCTGCCGCGTTGAGGAAGTGGTGGTCGCACCCGGCATGGGCATAGCGGGCGACGTCTTTTGCGCTGACGTGCCCCGTCACGTGGCCGTGGGCAACCGCGCCTTTATGAAGGAATACGGTCTTGCGGTTTCCGACGACATCTCCGGCAAGCTGGCCGTGCTGGCCGAGGCTGGCCAGACGCCCCTGCTGCTGGCCCTTGGCCGTGGCGAGGAGGCCCGCCTGGCGGGCATTCTGGCCCTGGCCGACGCCATCCGCCCCGAATCGCCCTCTGTGGTGGCCCGTCTGCAACAGATGGGCGTGCGCGTGGTCATGCTCACGGGCGACAATGAACGCACCGCCAGAGCCGTGGCGGCCAAGGTCGGCGTGGACGAAGTGGCCGCCGGACTTCTGCCCGCAGAAAAGGCCGACTATGTACGCCGCCTGCAGGAGCAGGGGCATGTGGTAGGCATGGTGGGAGACGGCATCAACGACGCGCCCGCCCTGGCCCTGGCCAATGTGGGCATGGCTGTGGGCACGGGAGTGGACGTCAGCGCCGAAGCCGGGGATATCGTGCTCATGCGCGGCGGCATGGAAGCCGTTTTGACGGCCCTGGCGCTTTCACGCGCCACCATGCGCAATATCCGGCAAAACCTGTTCTGGGCTTTTGGCTACAACGTCCTTGGGCTGCCAGTGGCGGCGGGCCTGCTGCACGTTTTTGGCGGCCCCATGCTTTCGCCCATGATAGCGGGTACGGCCATGGCCCTCTCTTCCGTCTCTGTCGTCACCAACGCCCTGCGCTTGCGCTTTTTCAGGATAGAAAAGTAGGCGCGCCTTGCTGTGAAATCAGCGAACTATGAGGTTGGAAGAACTTTGTGGGGGAGGGACCCTTTTGTAAAAGGGTCTCCTCCCCCACACCCCCTCCCCCTAAAACTTTTGTCGGGTTGTGCGGTATTATAAGGATTTTCTGGTCTGAAAAGGGGGGAGAGACAGCCGTACTGACATCACGCCATCGTAGACGGTGTTTGCCCAATGCGCCTGCATAGCAAAAGCCCGCTCCTGCCGAAAACGGCGGAGCGGGCTTTGCTTCGTGTCGGGATGTCTACGCCGGAACTACTGGGTCATGAAGGCGTGCATGGTCACGAGGGTTTCCATAACGGTGGTGCTGAAATGGCTGAGGGCGCGGCTTGTATCCGCCCCGGCCTTGATGGCCATCTCCAGCTCCAGCGCAGCGGAGGCCAACGCCTTGGCCCCAAGGTTGGCGGCAACTCCCTTGGTGTTGTGCACCAGTTGCCGGGCCTCTTCTGCATTGCCGTTTTTCAGGGCCACGCCCACCTTGTCAGGGGTGTCGCGTTCCGTCTCGATGAACTTGCCCAACAGTTTGACATAAAGATCGCGTTTGTCGAGCACACGGGTCATGGCTTCTTTCCAGTCCAGTAATTCCTCGCTCATTTTTTCCTTCTTGGCGCAGGTTGATGACAGGCGGTAGACACCGCCGGGGCCACTGCACAGCAATGACCCCAGTAGTTGTAACCGTACAAATCTGGGATGCGCGAATACTGCCAGCAAGATTTTATGATGACAATAACTTTATTGACCCGAGAAGTGGGAATTCTCAAAACAGCACTGTCCTCCCGCCCCTCAATGGCGGTGAAAACGTCTGTGGGCGCGCAAAAACGGGAATGCAGAAAAGTTGCGACAAAAAACGCGGTAAAACCTGTTTGTTCCCACAGTCATTGGATTTGGAGTCGTTCAGCAAATATAGGGCAGGGTATGTGACGGGGCAAAAATTCGTGATGCTCGCATGGGCAAGGTGTCCGGCCCGGACTCGCGCGGCCTCAGTAGGTGAGGGCGTCAGGCAGGACGCAGAAGTCTGCGGGACTGCCCGGCTCCAGACGGCCCGCGCCGCTCTGGAGCATGTTGAGGGCCTCCGCCCCGTTAATGGTCATGAGGCGCACCAGGGCCTCGGGGGGAACATCAAGATGTTCTCGCAGCCATACGGCCTCCTGCCGCACGTCAAGGTCGCGGTTGCTGGTCAGACCGTCGGTGCCGAGGCAGAGCAGGCAGCCGCTTTCAAGCAGGTCGCGCACCGGCGGTACCCCAAGCCCAAGGTTGCGGTTCGAGCGCGGGCACAGGCACAGGGCCGCTCCGCTGGCGGCCAGCACTTCCACTTCCTGCGCGTCCAGTTGCGTGCCGTGTACGGCCAGGGTTCCCGCATCCAGAAGCCCCAGCTTGAAGGCATAGGCCAGGGGGCGCAGGCCGGGGGCCTGCCAGTCCGCAGGCAGCACCACAGAGTCGTAGCACTGGCGCAGGGGGCCGTCGCCCGTGGTGAGCAGCTGTGTTTCCTCCGGCGATTCGGCCAGATGAAAGCTGAAAATGCGACCCATGCGGACGCAGTCCTGTTTGGCGGCGCGCAGAATGTCCGGCCCGGTGGAGTAGAGCGCGTGCCCTCCGGGGGCGCAGCGGGCAGCCAGAAAAGGATCGTCTTCCAGCGCCTGGCGGCAGCGGGGCGGCCAGGGACGCACGCCGTCGGCAAAGGGCGCGCCAAAGCCGAACCATTCGCAAAAGTGGTTCACGGCAAGCCCGGCTTCACGGCAGGCGGCGTCAGCCAGCAGCATGCCGCCGGGCAGTGAGCCGGTGATATTGCCCGCGTACAGGGTTCCCGTGCCCGCCATATGGGCGCAGGCATTTTCAGCCGCCTCCGGGTCCGGGGCTTCGCGCAGCAGGGGAATGAGGCTTTGCAGCCAGGCCGTGAACCCCTTGCCCCAGCGGGTGCGTTCCGCCAGGTGGGAAAGCTCCAGATGGGTGTGGGCGTTGACGCAGGCGGGGGCCAGACACACTGGGCCGAGATCGCGCACCAGAGCGCCAGCAGGCGCAGCCCCTGCCGACCAGGGGCGTACCTCGTCCACCATGCCGTCACGCACAATGAGCACGGCATTGTCGATTTTTTTCAGGGGGGCGAACAGGCGCGCGCCTCTGGCCGGATCCTCGCCCGCCAGGGTGACGATGCTTCTGGCCCTGATGGCCAGCACCTGATGTGCCCTGCCTTCAGGGTTGGAATCGGGAGCGTATGCGGCGGGCGACATGCGTTGCTCCTACCTGCTCCTGCGTGCGAACTGCCCGCCGGAAACGTAAAAGGTGTTTTCGACAATGAAAAGGGCGTTGCGGTCAATGCTGAAGACCAGATTTTCCAGACGCTTGAGGGCAATGTTGTTGGTGACTGTGAGCAGGATTTCGCGGTCAGAGCCGGAGTAGGCCCCCTTGCCCCGCAACATGGTTGCGCCAAAGCGTTCCGTCACCAGTATGGCCTCGCTGATCTCTTCGCCGTGATCGGAAATGATGAAGACCAGTTTGCGCCGGTTGAACATGCCCAGCACGTATTCAAGCGCGTTGGACGAAATAAACATCATGATCATGGATGCAATAATAAGATCAAAGGGCAGGCGGTAGGCCCCCAGCAGAAAAAGCAGGCCGTTGAAAATGACGTTGAACTGTCCGATGGAAAAATTCCAGCGGTCCTTGAGCACAACGGCGATAACGTCCGTGCCGCCGCCGCTGCCAAGAGTCCGCAGCATCAGCCCCCCGGCGGTGCCGTGCAGCACGCCGCCCACCACCGCTGCATACAGTTCGCTTTGCAGAGGGATGGTGAAATTGATGAAAAAGCCAAAGATCGTCGTACACAGGGTGCCGTAGGCCGTGTAGAGGAGAAAGCGTTTTCCGACAAAAAACCAGCCGAAAAGATAAATGGGCACGCAAAACATGGCGTACCACAAAAGGGGCGTGAGCGTTCCTGTCCAGTAATTGGTGAGCAGGGCCACGCCCATGATGCCCCCGGCGAGAAAATCGTGGGGGGCTGCAACGCTCTGGATGCAGGTGGCGGTAAGCAGCCCGCCCAAGGTCAGCAGGACGAGGTTCCACCAGACTGATTCAGCCAGTTTGTGGTTGTAGGAATAGAGTTTCATGTTCCTATCTTGTCAGCAATTAAGGTTTACAGCAATCCCCAGGCCATTTTGGCGGCCACGATAACCAGAAAGCAGGCAAAGCCGCGTTTGAGCTTGTCGGCAGGCAGGGCGTGCGACAGCTTGACGCCGAGGGGCGCGGTGAGAAAACTGGCTGAGGCTATGCCCAGCAAGGCCCACAGGTTTACAAAGCCCAGAGTCATAGAGGGAAGATCCGGCCGACCCCATCCGCCCACAATGAAGCCCAGCGTTCCCGCTACCGCGATGGGAAAGCCAATGGCGGCCGAGGTTCCCACGGCGTGGTGCAGCGGTACGTTGCAGGAAGACATGAAGGGTACCGAAAGCGTGCCGCCGCCAATACCCACAAAGCTTGAAATAAGGCCGATGCCCATGCCCACGCCAGACGTGCCGACAAAGCCGGGCATGTTGCGGGTAGCCGGAGGCCGGTAGCCGGAGAGCATCTGAAGAGATACCACCAGCAGAAAGCAGATAAAGATGATCTTGAGGGCAAGCGTGGGCATGTGCGTGGCGATAAGGCCGCCCACAAAAGTGCCAAGGAGGATGCCCGGCGTAATGTTGCGGAAGATGTCCCAGTGTACGGCCCCGCGCTTGTTGTGGGCACGGGCGCTGGAAATGGAGGTGATCATGATGCTGGCAAGGGACGTGCCCAGCGCCATTTGCTGCACGTATTCGGCAGGCACGCCCACCGTGGGAAATATGGCCACCATCATGGGTACCAGCACAATGCCCCCGCCCACGCCCAGCAGTCCGGCCAGCACCCCGGCCACAGCGCCACATGCAAGATAGATCACAAGAGTCAAAAGCATTGGACACATCCTCCACAAAAAAGCCTGATGGAAACAATGGCAAAAAGCGCCCGGCATCGGCCTGAACGTCGTTCGGGCTGGCAGTCGCATGATGTTGCCGCCCGGCGGCCACATGGACTGCGCCGTCCTGAAGGCGGCATTGCCTTCCTCTAACTAGACAATGGCCCTGCAGGCGTCAACAGACTTTTTACTTTACAAAGGTCTTTTGCGAGTCTACAAATCAGGCATGATGTTTGCCGCTCTTGTACTCCGCATATTCGGGAGGGCGCCTTTACCGGTGCCCGGTGTGCGCGATTTTTCAGAATTTACGTCGCTCCGTGCCAGGGCCGCAGCCACTCCCGCCGTTCCCCGTTGAAAAATCAGCGGGGTTTTTTTTTACCCTTTTACACAGTACTGCCATGAATACCGACAACCGCTACCACTGGTCACACAAGGATCTGCTGGATGTAACCCAGTTGAGCAGGGCCGACACCCTGCATCTGCTGGATCTGGCCGCCAGCTTTCAAGAAATAAACACCCGACCCGTCAAGAAGGTGCCCACGCTCAAAGGCAAGACTGTGGTGCTTTTTTTTGTGGAAGACAGCACCCGTACCAAAACGTCCTTTGATGTGGCGGGCAAGCGCCTGTCGGCGGACACGTTTTCTCTGGGCAAGAGCGGCTCAAGCCTCAACAAGGGCGAAAGCCTCAAGGACACGGCCCTGACGCTCCAGGCCATGTCGCCCGACGTCATTGTCATCCGCCACTCCAGCAGCGGCGCGGCCCGCTATATCGCGGAACTGCTGCCCTGCGGCGTGGTCAACGGCGGCGACGGCTGGCATGCCCACCCGACGCAGGCCCTGCTGGACTGCTTCAGCCTGCGCCAGGCATGGGACAACACCTTTGAAGGACGCACCCTGCTCATCCTTGGCGATATCGCCCACAGTCGGGTGGCGCGGTCCAATATCCACCTGCTGACCAGCCTTGGCGTACGCGTGCGGGTCTGCGCTCCGCGCACCCTGCTGCCTGCCGGTGTGGACCACTGGCCTGTGGAAGTGTATACAAATCTTGATGAGGCCGTGCGCGATGTGGACGCCACCATGTGTCTGCGCCTGCAACTGGAACGCCAGCAGGCCGGGCTTCTGCCCGATCTGGCCGAATACTCGCGGCGCTTCTGCCTGGGCCTCAGACATATGGAAATGGCCCGGCCAGGGGCCAAGGTGCTGCATCCCGGCCCTATGAACCGGGGACTGGAAATTTCTGATGATATGGCCGACGCCCCCGTCAGTCTGGTGCTGAACCAGGTGGCTGCGGGCGTGGCGACGCGTATGGCCGTGCTCTATCTTCTGGCCACGCGCAACGATGGAGGACGCGCATGAGGCTTTGCATTAAAAACGCCCGTCACCTGGAGGCTCCCGTAGACCTTCTGGTGGACGGCGACACAATCATGACCATGACCCCGGCGGGCCATCATGCGGCCCCCGAGGGTTGCGAAATTTTTGACGCTTGCGGCCTTGTGCTCATGCCAAGCCTTATTGACGCGCATGTTCACCTGCGCGAGCCCGGCTATGAATATAAGGAAGACGTGGCTTCAGGGCTTGAAGCAGCGATGCGGGGCGGCTTTGGCGCGGTCATGTGCATGGCCAACACCAAACCGGTCAATGATACGGCCAGCGTTACCCGCCACATGCTGGACAGGGCAAGGCAAAGCCACCCCTACGGCCCCCGGCTTTTCCCCATTGCGGCGGCCACCATCGGCCTGAAGGGAGAAATGATGGCTCCCCTGGCCGAACTCAAGGAGGCGGGCTGCGTGGCTGTGTCCAATGACGGCCGCCCCCTGGAAAACGCCGAGCTTGTGCGCCGCATTATGGAATATGCCGCAGATCTCGGCCTGATCCTTATCGACCATTGCGAAGACCCGCACCTTGCGCGCGGATGGCTCATGCATGAAGGGAATGTGAGCGGTCTTCTGGGGCTCAAGGGGCAGCCGTCCTCCGGGGAGGCCGTGCAGGCCGCCCGCGACATTATGCTTGCAGAATATCTTGATATTCCTGTACATATCGCCCATGTTTCTGCGGCCTTGACCGTAGACCTCATACGCTGGGCCAAGCAGCGCGGCGTGAAGGTCAGCGCAGAAACCTGCCCGCACTATCTGTTGCTGGACGAAACAGCCCTCGAGAACTATAGTGTTCAGGCCAAGGTCAGCCCTCCGCTGCGCACTGCGCATGACCGCGAAGTGCTGCGTGAAGCCGTGAAAACGGGTATTGTGGACATCCTTGTAACCGACCATGCGCCGCATGCGGCCCATGAAAAAGACGGCACTCTGGACGCGGCCCCCTGCGGCTTCACAGGGCTTGATCTGGCTCTTGCCCTTACCTGGAAGCTGGTGGATGAGGGCATTTTGGCCGAATCTGACGTGCACCGCCTGTGGTGCCGCCGCCCGGCTGAAATTTTTGGCCTGCCCTGCAACGGCTTCGCCCCCGGCGACCCGGCGGATTTCTTTTTGTTTGACCCTGATGAAGCATGGACGGCCTCACGGCAAACCATGTATTCAAAAAGCCTGAATTCGCCCTTTTTGGGGCAGACTTTGCGCGGGCGCGTCAAGCACCACTGGATGGGAGGCAGACAACTGTTCTGACCCCCTGTCCGCGCACTACAGGGGTTCCTATGCATCAGATATTGCAGGATAAAAGTCTGTTTCGTCCTCACTGCCTCATTAACGGGCAGTGGCGTGACGCGGCAGACAAGAGCGTTCTGGATGTCGTCAATCCGGCCAACGGCAAGCTGCTTGGCACTGTGCCCAACTGCGGCGCAGACGAGGCCCGGCTTGCCGTTGAAGCCGCGCACAGCGCCTTTGCCCTCTGGAAAGACAAAACCCCGCAGGAGCGCGGAGCCTACCTTCATGCGTGGGAGCAGGCCATACGCGCCAACCTTGAAGATCTGGCCCGTCTGCTCACCCTTGAAGAAGGCAAGCCTCTGGCTGAAGCCAGGGCGGAAATCCTTCAGGGCGCTTCCTACTTTCCCTGGTATGCCGAAGAGGCCCGCCGCGTGAGCGGCGAGGTGGTGCCCGCGTTCCGGCAGGGCGTGCAGGCGCTTACCCGGCATGCCCCCCTGGGCGTTGCCGTGGCCATTACCCCGTGGAACTTCCCCATGTCCATGATTCCCCGCAAGGTGGCTCCGGCCCTGGCGGCAGGATGCACGGCCATTGTCAAACCCGCCAGCGCCACGCCGTACAGCGCCCTGGCCATGGGCGAACTGGCCATGCGGGTGGGCATTCCCGCCGGGGTTTTCAACGTGATCACGGGCAGCGCCAGAGCCATCGGCTCCGTGGTTACAGAAAGTCCTCTGGTACGCAAACTCAGCTTTACCGGGTCCACGCCCGTGGGCAGAACCCTCGCCGCCCAATGCGCCCCCACCTTGAAGAAGGTGTCGTTGGAACTGGGCGGCAACGCGCCATTCCTTGTTTTTGACGACGCGGATCTGGATTTGGCGGCGCGTGTGGGCATGGGCAGCAAGTTCCGCAATGCGGGGCAAACCTGCATCTGCGCCAACCGTTTTCTGGTGCACAGCGACGTGGCCGATGCCTTTGTGCGCCGCCTGCTGCAAGGTATCCGGGATCTCCAGGTCGGTGACGGGCTCAAGCCGGACACCACCATGGGCCCGCTTATCAACGCCGAAGCCGTGGCCCACGTGGACGCCCTTGTGCGCGACGCCCTTGAAAAGGGAGCCCGCCGTATAGCAGGATGCCAGCCCCATAGTCTGGGCGGCAACTTTTACGAACCCTCGCTGCTGACGGGCATAACGCCCGAAATGCGCATTTTTCGTGAAGAAATATTCGGGCCTGTGGCTGCCGTCATGTCCTTTGAGGACGAGGAAGAGGCCGTGGCCCTGGCCAATGATACGGAATACGGACTCGCGTCCTATGTCTGCACGCGCGACATGGCCCGTACCTGGCGACTGTGGGCGAGCCTGCAGTATGGTATGGTGGGCGTCAACGACGCAGGGCTGGCCTCGGCGGAAACGCCTTTTGGCGGCGTCAAGGGCAGCGGCGTGGGGCGTGAAGGCGGCCGTGAAGGGCTGCTTGAATATATGGAAACCCACTACGCGCTATTGGGTGGTCTCGACTAGAGCATTTAACCTTTGAAAAAGTTAAATGCTCTAACGCTGCGCGAGAGTGCAGCGCGCCACAACGTGGCGTGGATTCTGCCGCAAATCGCATTTTCGGCAGAATGACCCCTTTGAAATGTGTAACATTTCAAAGGTAATCTGGTCTAGAGCAGATTAACTTTGAGAATGTACATTCTCAAAGTTTAAAGCACGCTCACTTCGGCGTTTAACCGCGCAGATAAACTGCGCTTACGCTTTTGTAGCGGACGTCTGCTCACGCAGCCGTCAGAGCAATTTAAAAGTTAACTTGCTCTAACCAATAACAAAAGGACGAAACAGGCGGGAACCCTGCATGATGCGTTTTGTATGTGTCCTGAATATCCGAAGGATTTGACGGATACGCATTCTGCAATGAAGGCGGGATGCCGCGAGAAAACCGCCGGGAAAGGTAGGCGGCTCTCAAAAGCGGTCAGGCCCGTTGCGCGGGGTTCGCAGTGTTATTTCAGAGCATTTTAACTTTGAAAAAGTGTAAATGCTCCAAGGCTGTACGAAAGTGCAGCGCGCCACAACGTGGCGTGGATTCAGCCGAAAATTGCACGTTTCGGCTGAATGAAAACTTTGAAATGTGTTGCATTTCAAAGTTAATCTGCTCGAGACATGCCATATTCCGGGGGCGGCCATGAGTATACGACATCCCATTGCGGCGGGGCGTTTTTATCCTGCCGAGGCTGATCAGTTAAAAAAAGAAGTTCAGGCATGGCTTATGGCGTCGGCTGTTCCTGCTGGTTTCTTGTCGGACGAGCACTCGAACGATGCCGGTTCACACCTGCTGGGCCTTGTGCTGCCTCACGCCGGCTATGTTTACTGCGGCCGTATCATAGGCGCTACCCTGGCAGCCCCATGGGGCGACTCCACAACGGGAGCAAGCCTGCCGCAGCGGCTGTTTGTCCTGTCTCCCAACCATACGGGCCAGGGGAAGCCTCTGGGCGTATGGGCCGAAGGCCAGTGGCTGACGCCGCTGGGCCCCATACCGGTTGACGAAGAGCTGACCCAGGCCCTTATTCAGGCTCCGGGCGGCTTTTTGCCGGACGAGCTTAGCCACCTTGTGGAACATTCCACTGAAGTTATACTGCCTTTTCTGCAAAGTCTGCCCGGCAGCCATACCGGAGAGGACGGATCGCCCGTGCCGCGCACCATTGCGCCCGTATGCGTGGGAACCCGCAGGCCCGATGCGCTGCGCGCCGCCGGGCTGGCCCTGGCGCAGGTGATACAGGACTTCAGCTTCAGAGGGCAGGATGTGGGCATCATCGTCAGCTCGGACTTGAACCACTACCAGGATCAGGAGCAGACACTGCACAAGGATGCGCTGGCTCTGACGCAGGTCTTGTCCTGCGATCCCGATGGTCTGCTTGCCGTTGTGGAGCGCGAGGGCATTACCATGTGCGGGGTCGGCCCGATGGCTTTGGCTCTGTTTGCCGCGCGCGCCCTGGGCAACCCCTGGGCCGAGCTTTGCCTCTACGACACTTCGGCTGCCGCATCCGGCGATACCAGCCGGGTTGTGGGGTACGCCGGATTACGCTTTGGCCTCTAGGGAAACGCTGATTTATTCCGTTTGGCGGCGTTGCTTCACTTTTTTTGAAACAGTCGAGGACGGAAGAGTCCACTCCTGTTTCAAAAAAAGATCGCGCCTTGCCAAACGAAATAACTGCGCGTTTCCAGGAGGCTCTGTAACCAGTGCTTCCCTGGATGCTGGTGAACTTTGAAATGCTTTGTGGGGGAGGGACCCTTTTGCAAAAGGGTCTCCTCCCCCACGCCCCCACCCCCTAAAACTTTTATTAGTACTTTATCAGAGCCGGTTTCGCGTACACGCGAAACCGGCTCTTTTTTTGCGCAAAAACTTGTGCCTTTGTCTTGACATTGGGCGGCTGAAGATTATGCTCATTTGAGCAAAACTGATGAGCAAAATAAAAGGTGCGGCCTCGGCTGCGCAAAGGAGTGAAGTTATGAAAATCGCCGTCTCAAGCGAAGGGCCGGGTCTGGATTCCCAGGTTGATCCGCGTTTCGGCCGTGCCGCAGGGTTCGTGGTGGTGGATACGGAAAGTATGGCCACGGAATATGTCGATAACGGGGCCTCGCAGGTCATGGCGCAAGGCGCGGGCATACAGACGGCCGAGCGCCTGTCGTCCCTGGGCGTTGGCGCCGTGCTCAGCGGTTATGTTGGCCCCAAGGCTTTCACTGCTTTGCAGGCGGCGGGCATGCAGGTGTATCAGGAACTGGATGGCCGCAGCGTGGGCGAAGCCGTGCGCTGCTATACCGAAGGTTCCGTCAGTCCGGCTGCGGCGCCCAACAAGTAGGTTGCCATGCGAATCGCATTTGCCAGCGGCAAGGGAGGCGCGGGAAAGACCACGGTGGCGGCTTCACTGGCCGTGGTCTGGCCACGGCCCTGCCTGATAGTTGACGCCGACGTGGAGGCTCCCAACCTGCATCTTTTTTTACAGCCTGATCTGGATGCGGCCCAGGCCGTGTACCTGACCGTGCCCGAACTTGATGCTGAAAAATGCACGGCCTGTGGGGCATGCGCTGACATGTGCGCCTACAAGGCCATTGCCATGCTGGGGGGAAAGCCCACCATTTTCGCGGACATGTGCCATGGCTGCGGCGGCTGTTTCGAGGTTTGCGCGCCCGCTGCCCTGAACAGGGGCCAGCGCGAACTGGGCAGCCTGCAGTGGGGGCGGTGGAACCTGAACCCCGACCGTGAGCAGGCCCTGCTTATGGGAAAAAGCCGTGTGGGAGAGGCCATGTCGCCCCCCCTGCTGCGCGCCCTGGAACGGGCTTTTGCCTCCCCAGCCTGCAAGGATGCGGTTGACGGCCCGGATATCCTCATTGATTCGCCCCCCGGCGTGAGCTGTCCGGCCATGACCACGGCCCGCATGGCGGACGCACTTGTGCTGGTGGCGGAGTCCACGCCCTTCGGCATGTATGATTTCAAGCTGGCCCATGCGGCCTTCAAAAAGCTTGGCCTGTCCCTGACCGTAGTTATGAACCGGGCAGGCATGCCCGGCAATCAGGCTGGCGATGCGGCCCTTGAGCGGTATTGCGCTGCGGAAGGCCTGCCCCTGCTTGCCCGGTTGCCCTTTGATATGCAGGCCGCCGAAGGTTACGCGCGCGGGAATCTGCCGCCGCTGGGGCCTGGCGACAACGGCAGGGCGTGGCGCGGGCGTTTTGAAAGCCTGCAGCAGGCGCTGTGCCGGTGGATTGGCGGTCAGCCCTGGCCAGATCTGGCAGACACCGCGCAACAGCCGGAAACAGCGGCGCAGACCCGCGCGGAGCGGCTTTGTGACGGGCAGGGCGCAGCGGAGGCACGGCATGCGTGAGATAGTTGTTATCAGCGGCAAAGGCGGCACGGGCAAGACGACGCTGTGCGCCTCCCTGGCTGCCCTGGCCCACCGCGAGGGTCTGAATCCCGTCCTCTGTGATCTGGATGTTGACGTGCCCGACCTGCACATCATCTTTGATCCCCGCATCGAGCAGGAGCAGCCTTTTATTTCGGGCCACACGGCGGTCATTGACGAGGCCACCTGTACGCAGTGCGGGCGCTGCATGGAGCTTTGCCAGTTCGGAGCCGTGCATTTGAAGGACGGCGTGTTCGGCATAGACGCGCTGGACTGCGAGGGCTGCGGCGTGTGCCACAAGCTGTGCCCTGCGGCGGCCATTGAATTTCCTGAGCGGCATTGTGGAGCCTGGTATCTGAGCCGCACGCGCTTCGGCACTTTTGTGCACGCGCAGCTTGAACCCGGTCAGGAAAATTCTGGCCGTCTGGTGGGCCTGCTCAAGCAGAAGGCGCGCGAGATCGCCGCAGCCGAAGAGGGCGGCCTCATCCTTTGCGACGGCTCGCCGGGCATAGGGTGCCCTGTGATCAGCTCGCTCTCCGGGGCCACCCTGGCCGTGGCGGTGGTGGAACCCTCGCCATCGGGGCGGCACGATTTCGAGCGTGTGGCGGATCTGTGCGGGCATTTTCGCATCCCTGTGGCGGTGATCATCAACAAGGCAGACCTCAACGACGACGAAGCCCGCGCCATAGAGGAACAGGCCGTCCGACGCGGGCACGCGCTGGCGGGGAGGCTGCCCTTCAGCCCCCTTGTGACAGAGGCCATGGTCAGGGGCGAGGCCCTGACCGAAAGGGATTCTCCTCTGGCAAGCGAGCTGGAGCAGATATGGCGGCGCATCCGCGCCATGGCTGACAAGCCCGCCCGGCGGGCCAACATCAACACGTTATAGGACACAATATCATGAGCAAGACAATTCTGGCCATTCCTTCCGAACTTCCTGGCGGCATGGACGCGGGCATGGGTATGCATTTTGGCCATTGTGACATCTACACCATAGTGGAAATAGAAAACGGCGCTATCAAGGCCCAGAGCACGCTGCCGTCCATACCGCATCAGCAGGGCGGCTGCATGGCCCCCGTGCAGTACCTGGCCGAGCATGGCGTAACGGCCATGCTGGCGGGCGGCATGGGCATGCGTCCTCTCATGGGCTTTAACCAGATGCATATCGACGTCTTTTTCGCTGGCAACTATCCCACAGTGGGGCAGGCGGTCGAGGCTTTTTGCGCGGGCAAGCTCAACCGCTTCTCCACGGATCAGACCTGCGGCGGCGGCGCGCACTAGGGGCGGCCATGAAGAACAGGCGTATCCTGCTGCAAACATCCCGGCCCGAAGCCTGGGAGGATTTTGTGGAGCAGCTGCAACATGACGGCTGCACTGTATGTATGACGGCAACTATTGACCAGTGCAAGGAGGCAGCGCGGCGCGATATCCCTGTTCTGGCGCTTCTTGACCCGCCTTCCGGCGATCACGCGCGGGCCTGGGTGCTGGAGCTTATGATGATTGATGCCGGAATGCACACCGCCGTTGTGACTGAAATGGACGAAGAAGTCTTTCATGACGTCATGGAAGGTCTGGGAATACTGACGCCGCTTCCGCCTGAGCCGATGGCGTCCGATGCCCGCAAGATGCTCGGGCTTTTGGAGCAGGTGGAGAGCCTTGGCGGATAACGGAGTTTTGCCAGACGCCCCTGTCTGATGCATTCACGTATCCGATGCATATGCGGAACCGGTTTTCCTTCGCCGGTTCCGCATATATTCTTTTATCCTTCACGTCGGCAGGTGTTGTTGGCATGTAATATCAGGTAGTTGGCACGTGCATGCAGTGCAGCCAATGCCAGATGCCAATGCCCTTGACGTGCGTCATTCAGTGCCGTAGGTTATAATAAAATCGTATCAGCGTGAGATTATGCCAAGACCCAGCCATTGCAGGCGCGTGAGCGCTCTCCCCAAAGCCAGCTATTTCAAGCCCAAGGGCGTTCCACTATCAGATATTGACGAAAGAGTTCTGACGCTGGATGGCCTTGAGGCTTTGCGCCTGGCCGATTATGAAGGCCGGAACATGGATGAGGCCGCTGCCCGCATGGGGGTGTCACGACACACCTTCGGCAGGCTGCTGCGCCGGGCGCGTCATTGTGTGGCCGAAGCCCTTGTGGACGGATTGGCCCTGCGTATCGAGGGCGGCGTGTGCACCATGGATGCCCAGGAAGGCGAAGTGCCGCCTTCTGGCTCCGAAGGCGTGTTGGTGGCCGTACCCTCTCAGGAACCCGGAGGCATTGACGCCGCGCCACATGTCCATTTTGGCCGATGTTCCATCTACACGCTGGCCTGGATCAAGGAAGGCCAGGTGAAAAACGTCACTGTTCGGGCCAATGCCGCGCACCTGCCCGGCGACTGTGGCAGCCCTGTGCAGAGCCTGGCCAACATGGGCGTAACGGTGCTGCTGGCCGGGGGCATGGGCGTGCGCCCCTTGCGGGCCCTGCAGGCCGCAGGCATAGCCGTCTATCATAACGCGGGATTACCCAGCGTGGGGGCCTGCCTTGAAGCTTTTGCCCAAAACAGGCTGGCGGCTTTTGGTACCGAACATCTCTGCCGTGGCGGCTGCGCACCGGAAAAATAATTTTTTTCAGATCCGGATGTCTTGCAGAAGCGCGCCCGCGGTTTGTTGGGGGCGCTTTTACGTATATGTACCGGAGGCAAAACAGGCACGGCTGTGACCATATGTGTCCCTTGCGGCCGTCTTGGCAACATACGGGAATGCCATGAGCAATGCAGTCAAAAATGACGGCGGTTCCCCTGCCTCTGCCCGTGTTGCGGATGAGACGCATCCAGCGACAGGGCAGGGCCAGCGGGGCCGCAACGCGGAGCAGACGCGGCAGCGCATCTTGCTGGCCGCACGCAGTCTTTTTGCCAAAGGCCATTATGAAAGCGTGGGCACACGAGAAATTGCGGCCAAGGCAGGGGTGAACGTCACGCTTATTAACAGGTATTTCGGTTCCAAAAAAAAACTGTTCGCGGCAGTGGTGGACTCGCTGGACGAACTCGCCAAAATGTCGGGAACAAGCGCGCGGGGCGCTCTGGACAAGGCACTGGACAGCATAGTGCTTGGAGGAAAGCACGGCAGCAGCACCTGGGTGGACGAGTTCCATATCATTCTTTTTTCGGCGCTGAATCCCGAAGTTACGGATATTATTTCTGCATTTTTCGACAGAAAACGTAAGGAACTGCAAGAAAGGCTGCGTGGAGCGGATGTGACTGCCCGGGCCGACATTGCCTACGTGCTGCTCGCGGGTTCGGCCCTGCTTGTAAGTCTGTCGCGCGACGCAAAACACGGTAAAAAAGAGCGGGAAATTTTTCGGAAAAGCCTGGGGCATGTGCTGGATCAACTGCTTGGGCCAGACTGGAAGGCGACCTCGCGCTAACGTCCCTTCCCCCATGAGGCAGTGCAAAGCCTTGTGGGGGAGGGACCCTTTTGCAAAAGGGTCTCCTCCCCCACGCCCCCACCCCCTAAAACCTTTATTAGCTCGGTCAGTGTGGGCACGGCGGGCAGGTAGGGGAATGGGGGCTGACTGGTATGGGAGTGGGCAGCCCGGCGTGGAGAGAGGTTGTTCGGTGCGGGCACGGCGGGCAGGTATGGGAATGGGGGCTGACCAGTATTTACATGGGCGGGTTGGTATGGGGAGAGGTTGTCCGGTGTGGGAATGGACGGGGAGGCATGGGCACGGCGTTGTCCGGTGCGGGCACGGCGGGCAGGTATGGGAATGGGCTGACCAGTATTTACATGGGCGGGTTGGTATGGGGAGGGCTGGTCAGTGTGGGAATGGGGCTGACTGGTATGGGAGTGGGCAGCCCGGCGTGGGGAGAGGTTGTCCGGTGCGGGCACGGGCGGGCTGGCAGGGGCGCAGGGCTGGCCCAGGCGGCTGCCGCCAAAGGAGCCCCAGCATTTTAGCCGCAAAATTACCACACTAAATTAATTATTTTAGACTAACTTTATTTGACATTGACAATTCAGTGCGGCACTATGCCGCATGCCCGAAACCAAGGCCGTTTCCGTCCGCGAAGTAGCGCTTCTCACCATCCCGCAGATGGGTCTGATGTTCTGCTACATGGCCATGTCCATGATCGACCTGTGGGTGGCGGGCCAGCTCAACGAGGGCGTTTTGGCCGCCCTGGGCTTTACCTCGCAGATTCTCACCTTTCTGATGCTGCTGACGGCTGTGGTGGGCAGCGGCTGCATGGCCATGGTCAGCCAGTCCCTTGGCGCGGGCAAACCCCTGCGCGCCCGTCGGTATTCCGGCCTGATCGTCGGTCTTTCCTTTACAGCTGGCTCCGTCATTGCGCTGCTGGGGCTTGCCGTGCTTCTGGCACTGCCCATGACGGATATGGTGCCGCAGGCCATAGCGCCCATGGTGCGCACCTTTGCCTTTGCCTACGCGGCGCAACTGCCCTTTTATTACAGCCTTGTCATGCTGAATTCCGTCTTTCGCGCGCACAAGATGGTCTGGCTGCCCACGGCCACCCTGTGCCTTGTGACGGCCATCAAGTTTGTCAGCAGCGTGGGGCTGGGGCTTGGCTGGTGGGGCTTCCCGCAGCTTGGTTACGCCGCCGTGGCCTGGACGACGTTCATATCGTCACTGGCGGGCTTTGCCTGCAATATCATCCTGGCCATGCGCGTGGGCATCCTGCGGGCGTCGTCATTTGCGGCCTGGCGCTGGAACAGGCTGGCCATGCCCCGGCTGTGGCGCGTGGGCGCTCCGGCGGCTCTTGGTAATCTGGCCGGGCATGCGGGCAGCATCGCCATCCTTGGCTGCGTTTCCAGCCTGCCCCTGCACGCTGTGGACTCCATTGCCGCCATGACCCTTGGCATGCGCGTTCTGGGCTTTCTGCTGTTCCCCCTGGCAGGGCTTGGCATGACCCTGACCATCCTTGGCGGACATCTGCTGGGCGCGGGCATGGGGCGTGAGGGATACGCCCTTGGCATGCGCTATGGCCAGTGGGTGGCTTTGGCCCTGGCTGCGGCTGGTCTGGGGCTGTGCTTCTTCTGTCAACCCGTTGTCATGCTTTTTACCCAGGACCCTGGCACGGTTGAGCTAGCCAAAATATTTTTGTGGATATCCTGCCTGGTGTTGCCCCTGCAGGGCCTGAGCCAGATGCTGAGCGCTGTGCTGGCAGGCGCGGGCGCCACACGCTTTACCTGCCGTGTAAGCTGCTACACTACCTGGGCCGTGTCCGTGCCGCTGGCGTACGGTCTTGCCCACTGGCTGGAATTTGGAGCCATTGGGGCGTATGTTGGCATGGCGTGCGGCGGCCTGGTTTCTTCCCTCTGGACGCTGCAAATCTATATGCAGAAAAAATGGTTTGGTGGCATACGTGTTCTCTGATATTTATGGCGCACGCCATCCGACCACATATGGAGCTGAAAATGCAAGGAGCTGGTTCAATGGTTCAGGATGAAAAAGACCTTTCTCCTGCCCTGGAAAACTATCTGGCCATCATCTTCAAACAGGAATTCGCCACAGGCGCGTGTCGACCCAGTGATATCGCCGAGGCAGCCAAGGTCGCCCGTCCTTCGGTGACAAACGCCCTGCGATCCTTGGCCAAACGTGGCTATATCAGCTATGAGCCCTACAGCCTGGTAAATCTGACAAAAAAGGGCCTGCAGGCGGGGCAACGCCTGGCCCATCGCAATATGGTTTTGCGGGAATTTTTTTCCACGGTGCTGCAACTGCCGGAAGAAACGGCGGCGGACATGGCCTGTAAGCTCGAGCATGACATGCCCGACGATGTCATGATGCGCTGGCGGCTTTTTGTGCTGTACATGCGCCACACCATGCCGCAGTGGGAGGGCTGGCAGGAAAAAAGCATTGTCCTGCGTGATGCGCACACGGCCAAAAAACACCGGGTGCCCAAGGGCGATGAAACGCCCCCGGCCATTGTAAACCGCCGTGATTTTGTGGATGAAGGCTGAGGCGCGGCCTCATGCTGCCAGCCGCCTTGCGCGGCCCCCTGCTGCCAGGCCGCCTTGCGCGGCCTCATGCTGCCAGCCGCCTTGCGCGGCCTTGTGCGGCACCCTGCGGAAAACCCGCCGTTGCGCCACATGCCCGCAAGCTGCCTTGTGAATGGGATTGCCCCGCGAGCAAATGGCGCTGCGGGCTAACGGCCTTGCGAACAAAAACAGTTTCGTCAGGCCGTGGATGGAGATTGTCCCGCTGACAAGCTGCCTTGCAGTTCTGATGCCTGATTTGCCAACCTGGTAAATACCATGCGCCCATCCATGCGGCTGTCCATGCGGCCGCCCATGTGGCTGTCCAGGCGGGCGTGCCTGTGGCGGATGAGTCCGGCTGCCGCCTGCGGCACCCGGAGTGGCGCGGGCGGCGTGAGCACGCCTGCCATATGAAACCGCCCTATTTCAGCTTGTATTCCACCGGCACGCGCACGCTGAACGACGCGCCCTGAACGCCGGTGTTCAACCCCATCAGCTTTTCCCCCAGTTCCTTGGTGGCCGTGTCCAATGCCGCCTGACCGCAGTGCTTGTCCAGCGTGCTGGCCGTGATGCGTCCCTGGTCGTTCACGCTGACCAGCAGGATGACCAGCCCCTCCGCGCCGCTGCGGCGCGCGTGCTTGGGGTAGTTTTTGTGCTTTTCCACAGCGCTGAGTATCCTGCTCAAGGCCATATTCCTGGTGGAGGCGGGCACGCCGCCCGCAACGCCCCCATCCATGCCTCCGGCTCTGCCGCCGGGTACGCCCCCCGGTACGCCGCCTGCAATGCCGCCATCCGGGCTGCCCTGTGGGTGCCCCTCCTGATTGCGCGGGCCGGGAACCGCGTCTTTAAGTCCGGGCGGTTGCACCTTTTGCGGTGTGGCCTTGTCCGTCGCGGGTTTGGGCTTGGGGGCCGGAGGCTGAACCTTGGGTTTTTGCTCCGCGACCCTGAGTGTTTCTTCCGGCTTGGGCGTTTCCTTGGGCTGTTCCGGTTCGTCCTGCGGCGGCAGGGCGACGCTGAAGGGGGAGTCGTCGGCCATGAGGCGTCGATCGATCGGCTTTTGTTCCGGCTCTGCCACTGGCGGCACATACTCTATCCGCATGGCCAGGGGCACAGGCCCCGCCGCTGCGGCGGGAAGCAGCAGATACTGGGGCTGCTTTGAAAAAGACATGAGCAGCACCGCCAGCACAACGATGCCGGATGTTATGCACAGGGCATAATTGCGGCTGCGCGTCTGTGCAGCCGCGTCATAATGGCTTGGACGCCAATGTCGCTTGAGTGCTGATGACAAAGCGACCTCCTCTCTTGGTCTTGGCCATATCCACCACTCCCACAAAGGCGTTGAACGGCGCCTTTTCATCCACATGCAGGTTCAGCAGGGCTTCGGGCATTGTTTCCAGCAGGGCGGGCAGGGCCTCCTTGCTGACCTGCTGGCCCGCGTGGTGAATGGTGCCGTCCTGCTTGATGGAAATGACCAGCTCCGGGGTCCGGCTTGAGCCCGGATCCGGATTTTCGGCCTTGGGCAGCACAATCTCCAGTATGGGCTTGCTGAACGAGGCCGTGAGAATAAAGAAAAAAAGCAGTACGATGATAACGTCCACAAGCGGCGTAAGATCAATGCTGACTTCTTCGTCCAGATCGAACATGGGATCTCCTTATGCGGATTCCGGTTCCGGACTGACTGGGCATGACGCGGGGGTGTTCGCCACAACGCGCTTCACAGCGGGCACGGCCAGCGCGGCAGGCGCACCTGGCACGATGGCGTGGGCCTGCCGGGCCGACCCCTGGCAAAGCTCAAGGGCGCGGTAGCTGTGTTCCACGGCTTCAATGTGAAAACCCTTGAACTTGAGCAGCAGAAAGTAATAGGCGATGAGCATGGGAATGGCCACGCTCAGGCCCATGGCCGTTGTGATGAGCACTTCCCAGATGCCTGCCGCCAGTTGGGCCGGGTCGGGGGTGGCGGTGTCGGCAATGGCCTGAAACACGCGCACCATGCCAAGCACCGTGCCCAGCAGGCCCATCAGGGGGGAGATCATGGCCACAAGGCGCAGCCAGCACAGGCTCTTGGTGGTCTGCTCGAAATTGCGGTGAAACAGATAGGCCACCTCGGCCCTGATATCCTGTGAGTGCCCGCTGTGGGTCTTGACCACATCGCGCACAATGGCGATCAGTGGGTTGTCGCTGTTGTTGTTGCGCAGGCAGCGGCTTTCGCCAGTGTTTTCCAGGTCAAGAAAGCCGTGCTGGAAGTTGCGCCAGACCAGAGCGAGATAAAAATAGGTGCGAAAGGCGATGTACACGCCAGCGCAGCCCACAACCACAAGGGCGCAGCCCGCAGGGCCAATGGTATTGTAAATGGCGGCCAAATTCATGGCTGGTATCCTTATGCGTTATTCAGGGCAAGTTCAGCTTCAGGCTTTGAACCCAGCGCGCGGGCAAAATCCGCGAAGGCTTCACGCGCTTTGCGGCAGTCTTCCGCGTCGGGGTGTTTGGCCGCTTCTTCAAGGCGGGCGCGCCGTTCTTCAGTCATGGGGTGGGCGTTGTTGGCCATTTTCTGCATCATGGCCACCACGGCGGGGTCTACGCGGCCCTGGCAAAGAAACGTCCCAAGCACGGTATTGCCCTGTGCGGGTTCGGTCAGCAATGCCTCGCCCTGCACCTTGCACTGGGCGGCGTGTTCCGAGTCCGGCCACGCGCCCAGCGTGCCGAACAGGGCCACAGTGCTGTTTTTGATGCGCTGCATATACTTTTTGGCCGCGTCGTCGGGCATGCCCTTGTCCACCCAGTAGCCCACGGCCACAAGGTCGTAGCCTTCGGGCTGCGGGGCTTCTTCCACCGGGTGCAGATGGCAGCCGGGCAGGGCTTCGGCCACGGCCTCGGCTATTTTACGGGTATTGCCGGTGCGCGAAGAATAGACCACAAGACTTTTCATTATATGTCCTCCTTGCCGAAAGCGTTGCGCAGGGCGAAAAAGCCGTCGCGGGCTTCGGGAATAAGCGCCTTCTTCTCACGGCCCACATAGATGGCGAACAGGACGGCCCCGGCCGCATCAATGAACTGCACACTGTGGCTTTCGAGCCCCATGAAGGGCAGCGACAGAAAACAGATGTGGGCCGCCTCGTCGCTGCAGATATGCCCGCCCAGGGGAAGGCCGTGTTCAAGGTTGAAGTAGCCGCCGGCGTGCTTGCCGCCGGGGATGCGCCCCTTGATTTCCACAACGCTGCGGGCGTGCCGCATGATGAAGGTCGCGCCGGGCCACTGGGTCAGCCCCTGCCACACGTCGTCAAAGGCCGCAGCGGGGGCAAAGGCCCTCATGTCGGCGGGCAGGGCGCGGGCGGCGGTCAGTTCGCTGACGCCGCAGTGGCGGGCAATGGTGTCAAGCATGACCATTTTCTGTTCGGTCAGCAGTGTTTCCACCTGCTGGCGCAGGCTTTCGGCCCCGGCAGCGTCTGTAGTGCAGGTACTCATCTGAAATTCTCCTTTAGAGCATTTAACACTTGAAATGCTCGCGTACGGCAGGCAAAAGCCCACCTACTCGCATTTTGTGGCAAGGATTTTCAGAAAAATCCTTGCAGAGCATTTAACTCATTTCATTCGTAAACGGCTCTATGCGGCCGTGGTGACGGCTTCCTGTGTGTCGGTGCGTCCCCCTTGTCCACCGGTTGCGCGTAAACTCGGCGGCAGGGGCAGCCGCAGGGCATGGCGGCCCATGCGGGCCAGTAATTCAAGGTCATGCGTTATGAGCAGGATGCAGCGTCCGTCCTGCGTCTGGGCTTCCAGCGCCTGCGCCAGCCGTGACATGTTTTGCCCGTCCAGACCGCTTGTGGGTTCGTCCAGAATGAGCAGGCGCGGTTTTTTGGCCAGAGCGCAGGCAATGACGAGGCGCTGTTTTTCACCGCCGGAAAGGGACTGGGGGTGGCGGCTGGCAAGGGACTCCAGACCAAAGGCCGCCAGCAGTTCCATGGCGGCGTTGCCGCCCTTTTGTCCCGCGAGGTCAAGGCAGGTCTGCACCTCGGCCAGGGCCGTGCGCATATGCAGCTGGTGGTCGGCGTTCTGCAGCACAATGCCTGTGCCCGCAAGGCGTTGGCGCGGGTTCAGGGGCAGCCCGTCCATGGTGATTTCTCCGGCCTGGGGCTGGTTCAGCCCGGCCAGCACGCGGGCCAGCGTTGTCTTGCCCGTGCCGTTGGGGCCGATGAGCGCAGTGATGCCCGAAGGCAGCGCAAAGCGGGCCTTGCAATACAGCGGCTCCTGCCCGGTGTGGGCATAGGTCAAATCGTGCGCCTCTACCGGGTGCTGCCCGGTGTTGGAACAGGAGGGCAGGGTGTGGCGCACATCGGGCACGTTGGCTTCACGCAGGCCGTAGCGTGCGCGCAGTTCCGCATCGTGCAGCAGGGAAAATTCCCCCTGTTCCCGGATGTGCCCGTCCTGCATGACAATGACCCTGTCGGCCACGTCGGCCAGCCAGTACAGGCGGTGGTCCACCACAAGTATGGCCATGCCCTGCGCCTTGAGCTGGCCGAGTTGCAGGGCCAGTTCCACTGTGGATTCCGGGTCCAGATTGGCGGTGGGTTCGTCCAGGATCAGCGCCTGCGGCGTTTGCGTCCACAGGGTGGCGAGCCCCACCTTCTGCTTTTGCCCTTCCGACAGTTCATGAATGGACGCGCCCAGCAGCGGATGCAGGCCGAATTCACGCACCGAGCGCTTCACGGTTTCGTGCATCTGTTCTTCGGGCATGCCCTGCCACTCCAGGGCAAAGGCCAGTTCGTCCTCCACGTTGAGGGCAAAGAACTGCTGTTCCGGGTCCTGAAAAAGCGTGCCCGCCTGCCGCGCGAGGTGGGGCAGATCCTGCTCCAGGGTGGAGACGCCGTTGACCAGCACCCGGCCTTCAAGTGTGCCCGCAAAATGCAGGGGGCACAGGCCGTTGGCCAGCCGAATGAGCGTTGATTTGCCGCAACCGCTGGCCCCGGTGCAGAGCACCACTTCGCCGGGTTTGACGTGCAGCGAGATATGGCTCACCGCCGGACGTTCCTGAAAAGGATAGGTATAGCTGACATCTTCAAAGCGCAGCATCAGCGCATACCTCCCAGGGTGGTTCCGCCCAGCGTGTACTGGCAGGCAATGGCGCCGGTCACCACAAGCAGGGCGGCGGCCAGCAGCAGGCTGTCGCGGCTGGTCCAGGCCCTTTTGCGGTAGGGGGTGAGTTTTTCGCCCATGCCAAGCCCCTTGAGTTCCGCAGCGACGCCCAGGTCTTCAGACGTGCGCAGCGAGCGGAAAAGCAGCGGCGTGAGCAACAGGCGCATGCTGAGCGCGGGATGGCGCGTCATTGTCCACGGGTTCAGCCGGTAACCGCGCATCTTGAGGGATTCCGTCACCTGCTTCACGTCATTGATAAAGGTGGGGATGAACCGGAGGATGACGGCGGCCGGCAGATAGATGCAGAAAGGCAGTTTGAGCCCGCGCAGGGCGTCCAGCAGGTTTTGCACCCGGCTGGAAAGCGCCAGGGGCAGCACCACATGCATCATGGTCAGCATCCGCAGAAAGGGAATGGTCAGGGATATGAAGTTCATGT
The DNA here is from genome assembly GCF_034006445.1 of Desulfovibrio sp. Lineage (NCBI taxonomy): Bacteria > Pseudomonadati > Thermodesulfobacteriota > Desulfovibrionia > Desulfovibrionales > Desulfovibrionaceae > Desulfovibrio > Desulfovibrio sp. The sequence continues at coordinate 56,159 of NZ_JAVESS010000006.1, forward strand.
TGCCCATGAGCCGGGGAGAGAATTTGCCCATAATCCATACACAGCCCATAGCCAGAAAGATCATGACAGTCATAACGGCATAGGCGGCGAGCAGGGCCAGGGGTCTGCGCATGCACAGGGCATAGCACAGCGAGGCTCCTGCCAGCAGCAGTTGTCCTTCAAGGTTGGAGGTGGCCAGGGTTCCCAACGAGGCGAGCACGCTCACCCCGATTTTCGCGCGCACGTCGGCCTCATACAGCCAGCCTTGCGGCAAGGGACGGTTACTGGCGTACGATGCCTGCATGGCGCAGCTCCCTGACGGCTTTTACGCCGGTAAAAAGGCCGATAAGAGCGCCCACGTAGCCCAGCCCCACAATGGGTACGGCTGCCACGAGCATGGCGGGGTTTTCACGCATGACCAGCCATGAAACGCCCAGGGAACAGATGCGGAACAGCAGGTCAAACACGGCCACAGCCACCAGAGGCCCCCAGGGCCGCGATAGCCCGCCCGTCAGGGCCGCCGCCGTTTCTGCAATCAGGGCCGCCAGCAGCATGGCCGGAAGCAGCGTGAGGCTTGCGCCAAGCAGAAGGGCGCTCACCAGCATGTTGATAAGCACGAAAAGCAGCAGGGTGCCGGGTTTGCGCACCTTGTAGAGCATGACTATCAAGAGGGTGGTGAAGACGAGGTTTTTCAGCAGAAGAGACACGGGGTTCATGCCTCCTCCGGCCAGAGCCACCAAGAGGGTGGAAATTTTGGCGGCTGCCGAAAATACCCCGATGACCACCAGCTCATGGGCATTCCAGTAGCGGTTGACCGTGGACTTCATGATGTAGCTCCTGGCCCGTCTCTTATACTAATTGAATATGAAATTCAATGTCAAAAGAGACGGGCCTGATAATTAAAACTCTACGCTGACCTTGATGTTGGCATGCACCCCGGGTTCGTAGATGGCGTTGCCCGTATCAATGGCATATTTTTCATTAAAAATGTTGAGCACTTCGCCGACAACGGAGTACTGTTTTTCAGAGCCGAACTTTACGCCGAGCATGGCGTTGGCCGTGGTCCATGCTTCATTGGAATATACGGTGCGAGTAACCGTGCCGCTTTCCTGTTCGGTTTTGCTGGCAAAGCGGATGTAGGCATCGCCAATGATGTCGAGGCTGTCATTGACGGGGTAGAGCGCGCGCACACCGGTACGTCCTGTCCATTCGGGCGTGCCGGTTTTCCAGGTCTTGTACTTGTCGTTGTTGAACTCGCGCTTCATCCAGGTAACATCGATGTAGGGAGTAAAACCGAAAGGCAGGTCGTAGCCCGCGCTGAACTCCACGCCGTGGGTCTTGGCCTTGCTGACGTTCTGGTAATGGTACAGGTTGGTTCCGATCTGCATTGAGGAAATGTAATCGTCAGCCACAGTATAGAAGCCTGTGACGTCAAGGTTGAGGCCGTGCGCATAGTAGCGCGCGCCCAGTTCCCATGTGTTGGACCTTTCAGGCTTGAGGTCCTGGTTAGGATACACCGTGCCGCCGCCCATGCTGGAGAGGACGTATTTTTCCTGCAGGTTGGGCACGCGGAATCCCTGCGAAAAGCCCGCGCGCAGGGTCAGGTCCTGAATGCCCTGCCACATGAGTGAGACGTTGAACACCGGCTGCGACTCCCATGTGTCGCCGGGGGAACCAGCATTGATAGAGCTGATGGTGGCATTGGGGGACATGGAGGTCTTTTTGCGTTGCCAGCCCTCGGCCGTGCCCATGTGAGAACTCACCCAGGTCTGACGCACGCCGTAGGACAGCGTGAAGTCCCAGGGCAGTTTGCTTTCCATCAGCGCGTACAGGGCGTGGGTGTCCATATAGCCCTTGTACTTGTAGTGGCTGTTGGTCAGGGTTTTCATCATGGGGCTCATGTTCATGGTCATGTCTGTGTCGGTTTTGGCGTCCAGACCGTCCTTGTTGAACTCATAGCCCGTGATAAGGTAGTTGTTCGCGCCAATGGCCCAGTCGGACTGGAGGCTTGCGCCCCACTGTTCGTTCTTGTTGTTGGCGTAGTTGTCCATAAGAACGGATACGGCTCCGCTTGCCGACTCAACATGGTTGAGCATTTTTTTCCGGTTGTGCTGCCAGAAGGCATCCATGCGCAGGCGCGGCAGAAAGGATGCTATGTCCTTGATTTCGGCGAATACGGCGGCCTTTTTGCGCTCCCAGGGAGACATGTCCACGAAAAAGTTGGGCGTGCTTGTGTCGCCGGCGAGAATTTCGCTGTAAAACTGCTCGTACAGGCCGCCCACTGTGAGGTGGGGGGTGAAGTCATAGCTCAGAAATGCCGACCCGGACTGCTGCTTGAACTTGGAGTGCTGGGCCTCGCCGTCGGGGGTGGACAGGTTGTGCTGATAGGTGTTGGTTCCTGTGGCCCTGTACTTCAGGCCTTCATAGCCGCCAAAGAGCGAGAGGCTTTCATCGAAGCCGCGCGTGGAACCGTTGTAGCTTGTGGTGATCTGCCCCTGAATGGGTTTGGTGCCGCCCTTCTTGGTGATGATGTTGATGACGCCGCCCATGGCTTCGGAGCCGTACAGCACCGAGGCGGGTCCCTTGATGACTTCAATTCTTTCAATCATGGCGGGGTCCACAAGCAGAGCCGAACCGTCCATGGACTTGTTTTCAGCGATCTTCTGGCCGTCGATGAGGATGAGCACGCGGTTGGGGCTCTCGCCGCGTATGGAGATGCGCTTCAAGCCCTGCGCCCCGGAATTGAGAACCTGCACGCCGGGAACATCCTGCAAAATGCCGCCCACCGTGGCTGCGGGGGAAAGCTTGATTTGCTCTTCAGTCACCACGCTTACGGCCATGGGCACGTCCAGCAGCTCTTTTTCAACGCGCGATGCGGATACCTTGACGGTATCGGTCTGAAGAGGTTCGGCATGGGCAGGGACGCTCCAGAACAGTACCCCTGCCAGACCCAGGGGTAGAGCATGCCTGCGCAGATTACGCAGCAAGATCATCGTTTTCCTCCAATACGAGTTTGAGATAATTGAGCAACAGCTGAGAAAGGTTCACCTGCCAGAACTGCCCGGCCAGAGTCAGCGTGACGCGCCCCTGATCCTGCATGACCAGACCCGCGCGCTGCCACTGGGCCAGCAGGGGATACCAGATCGCATCCAGGGGCAGGCCAAAGCGGCCTTCAAGGGCGGACAGGTTCAGACAGCCCTGCTCCATATCTTCGGCGACGGCTCTGAAGAGGAAGTAGTGGGTTGGCGGCGTTTGCAGCATGCTCAAGGGTTTGCGGCCTTCGGCCACCTGCTGCAACCAGGATGCGTAGTCCGGGGTGTTGATGTAGAAGTTGCCGGCAAAGTTGCCGCCGCCGCCAGGGCCAAAGGCCAGGCAGTTGGCGGAGCCTTTGACATAGAGATTATACAGGTTGCGTTCTCTGGAGGTGCGCGCCCAGTGGCTGATGGAAAGGCGGCGGTAACGGGCCGTTGTCATGGCTTCAACCGAGGCGGCAAACATGGCCGACTGTTCAGGGATGGCCGCAGCGGGAGGAATGCTGCCATCCTTGATGGCCTTGCCCAGGGGGGTCTGGCCGTACACATTGAGCTGGTAGCAGTCGGCCCCGTCAAGATTGAGCGACTGGGCCATGGCTATGTCTTCAAGCCAGTGCTGCATGGTCTGCCGGGGGAAACCGTAAATAAGGTCAACAATAACGGCAGACTGGTCGTAGCTCATGAGCTGTTCAAGCCCACGGGCCATGTCTTCTCCTGTGCCAATGCGGCCCATGGAGCGCCGGATGCTGGTGTTGAAACTCTGCACGCCCAGCGAAAAACGGTTGGCCCCGCCAGCAAAGCAGGCCTCCATCTTGCGGGCGTCAAAGTTGGTCAACCGGCCCTCAACGGTCACTTCGCAGTCGTTGGCCAGGGGCAGGGTCTCACGCGCGGCCTTGAGTATCCGTTCCAGGTCGTCGGCCTCCAGGGCCGTGGGCGTGCCGCCGCCAAGGTAGAGGGCGTGCACCGGGGTGCTCTGCACAGCCGGGCTGTCGCGCCACAAGGACAGTTCGGCCAGCAGGGCGTCGGCATAGTACCGGCTTTCGTCAGTTCTGTAGGGTTTGTTGTAAAAACCGCAGTAAAGGCAGTGGGTCTGGCAAAAGGGCACATGAATGTAGGCCACGGTTTTTCCGGCCAGGGGTTTTTGCAACAGGCCGTCAAGCGCCGACTGCATTGCTTCGTCAGACATGTTGTTGCCGCCCAGGCCAGGATGAATGGCGATTTTGCCCTCAAAAGCGTGGGAGAGCGAAGATACCCCCTCTTTGGCGAAGTATTTTTCAGGGTCCGGACGCGTGATCGAATTCAGAGCAGAGGACTTGGTAATGTCGGTTTGCGTGGCATTGGATGAGCCGTGCGTATGGAGGTGCATGATTTTTCCTTTGCGGGTTCGGCTGCCCACTAAGTTAGTCTTGTCTAATTTGTTTAGGTGAGTCTACAAAAATGAAATCGAATGTCAATTGCTTTTTGATGAAAAAGCGTGCAAAAATTTTTTGTGATTGTATTCAGATAGATAGGACTAATAGCGTTCAATGAAAATGTATTTGCTGTGACAGGTCATTTTTGTCTGACGATCTGATGCCTTAAACCATGGCGCGTCTGACGGGATCGGGCAAAGCCTGAATCCTCCGGGCATTGGGCCGATGGCCGCAACGCAAAAGACCTCCTGTTGCCAGGAGGTCTTTTGCGTTGCAAGCGGGATGTCGTGTTACAGTAAGCAGCGCCCGGAGCTTGCCGCAGGTTGAGGGCAGGGACACGTTGCGATGGTGTGTTGCCGGGAAGTTTCGCTCTCTGGAACCCCGGCTTCAGAGCAGGAAAATATCTTATAACATACTATAATAAGAGTTTTAGGGGGTGGGGGCGTGGGGGAGGAGACCCTTTTGCAAAAGGGTCCCTCCCCCACAAAGCATTCCCCCACAAAGCATTCCAAGTCGCCATCGCCTTACAAGGCGGTGTCACTTCGGGCAGACGTGAATCAACGCAAATAGAAGAACCAGCACAGCGCCAGCGTCGCCAGCAGGGAGAGGCCAAGCAGGGGGGTGCCGACCTTGGCGTAGTCCTTGGCCACGTATCCGCCGGGGTCACGCACAAGCAGATGCACAGCCGACCCCAGCGGGGACACAAAGACGGCGGAACTGGCAATGGCCACGGTCATGGCGCAGGCCTGCGGGCTGATGCCAAGTTTCAGGCCGATATCAACGGCCATGGGGGCCACAAGCACGGCGACCGCAGTGCCGGAAAGAAAGAAACCCAGTATGGCCGTGAGAAGAAACAGGCTGGCCAGAACCATAAAAGGCCCGCTGTCGGAAAGAATGCCGATAAAACCGTCCGAAGCCAGCGACAGCAGCCCTGTTTTCTGCAAGGCCAGGACAAGGGGCAGAATGCCCGCAAGCATCACTACGGTCTGCCAGTCCACCACTTCATAGATGGAGTTCATGGGTGCGCAGTGCGCGAGCACCAGGGCGGCCGTGGCGGCAAGGATGGCGGTTACGGGCGGCAGCAGGCCGGAGGCCATGACAGCCACCATAAGGCCCAGAATGGCCAGGGTGATTTTTTCCTTTTGCGGCGCGGGAACAACCTCTTTGTAGTCCTGCGGCAGGGTGAGCAAGAGGTACTGACTCTTGTTGCGCTCCATGCGCAGGATGTCCGCCCATGCACCGCAGACCAGCAGCACGTCGCCAAATTTCAGCGGAATGTCCGCCAGTTCTTCCGTCTGGGTTTTACCCTTGCGGCGGATGCCCAGCACCATGCTTTGAAAGGTCGTCTGAAAAAGGGTTTCTTTGAGCGACTTGCCGATAAGTGAAGATTCGGGGTTGAGCATCACTTCCGCAAGGCCCACCACCTGAAAGAAGCTTTTTCGCCGGGAGGCGGAGGCGGAAACCCGTTCCAGCGAAAACTCCTCGATAAACGCCTGTGACTGCGCGTCGGTGCCGATGAGCATGAGCAGGTCGCCCGCCTGCAATACCATTTCGGGCTTTGCGGCGGTGATGATCCGTTTGCGTCCGTGCCCGGCGCTTTCCACCGCCAGCAGGGTTATGCCGAAGCGCGCGCTGAGCTGCATGCGCGCGACGCTGCGGTCAACAAGGTCGGAACCTTCGGGAATGAGCAAGAAAGACAGGCTTTTGTTGATTTCATGGTGGCGCAGCAAGTCGTCAATGGAAAGGCCCTTTTTTTGCTCCGCCGGCGCGACCTTGGGGGCCAGCATGTTCTGGCCGAACAGCATCATGAAGCCAGTGGCCAGTGCCAGAATCACTACGCCAAAAGGCGTGAAGCTGAAGAATCCCAGCGTCTCCGCGCCGCGCTCGCGCAGAATGCCGTTGACGATGATGTTGGGGGTGGTGGCTACCAGGGTCATCATGCCGCTGATAAGGGAGGCGAAAGCCAGGGGCATGAGCAGGCGTTTGGGATTGATGCGGGTTTTTTCCGCCACGGCAAGGGTAATGGGAATAAAGATGGCGGCCGTGGCCGTGGAACTCATGAATGCGCCCACCGAGGCCGACGCGCCCATAATCATGGCCAGCAGGCGTTTTTCGTTTCTGCCGCCGCGCCGGATGATGAAATCGCCCACGCGTTGCGCTACGCCGGTGTGCAGTATGGCTTTGCCAACGATAAACATGCAGCTGATGATGAGAACCGTGGGGTTGGAAAATCCTGAAAGCGATTCCTGCACCGTGAGTATGCCGCTGAATGTCAGCGCAAGAACTATTAGGATGCCGATCACGTCATTGCGTATAACTTCCGTGACAAGCAGAATGACGGCCCCCGCAAGGATTGCGAGGGTGGCGGCCATGTCAAAGGTAAGCATGAAAAACTCCGGAGCCTATAAAAGTATGCAGGGACTGCCAGGCTGTGCCCGGCGTGCCTGAAGTGGTTGCGATATGCCGTTCTGGCGTAAGGGGATGGTTTGTCTTTCCGGGTGCCGTGACGCCGTGATGCCTGATGCCGGACGCCGGACTTCAGCTACTGTGATGCCGGACGCCGTGACGCCGGAATCAGTCTTGTAACCTTTCCCCAAAAAGCCGCCAAACACAAGCCGGGGGGCTGGTTGGCGCAATAGCCCGGATGTTTTGCCGGTATTTGGGCATCGGGCGTGGTCGGCCAAATGCTCAGGCGCGGAGTCAGACAGGCTTTGCGGGGGGTGCGATGCCGGGTGCGCTGTATCTGGAATTCCCGCTTCAGATCAGGAAACCCGCTGTACTATTATGCAGACGTAAAACAAGAGTTTTAGGGGGTGGGGGTGTGGGGGAGGAGACCCTTTTGCAAAAGGGTCCCTCCCCCACAAAACATTCCCCACAAAGCCCCCGCCCACAAAACATTCCCCACAAAGCCCCCGCCCACAAAGCATGCGCCACAACGGGCCTCATTTACTCAAGATTTTTGATTTTTCTGGCGCTGAAGGCGGCGGAGATGACGATGGAGAGATATTTTTCTTCCATTGATGAAGAGCGTGACGTGAGCACGATGGGCACGGAAGCGCCCACAACCACGCCAGCCATTCTGCCTCCGGCCATTTCGAGCAGTATTTTGGCGATGCAGTTGCCGCAACACAGGTCGGGCACAAGCAGAATATCCGCTTCGCCCGCCACTTCGCTGACAAAATCCTTTTGGCGGGCCTTTTCTTTGGAAAGGGCGATGTCAACGGCAATGGGGCCTTCCACCACGCAACCCCTGATCTCGCCGTTGCGGTTCATTTCTTTGAGGGCCGCCGCGTCCACGGTTTCCTTCATCTTGGGATTAACCTTTTCAATACCCGCGAGAACGGCCACCTTGGGCTTGTTATAGCCCATGGTCAGCAGCATATTGACCGCGTGATCCATGATGGTTTTTTTCTGCTCCAGGGTGGGGTAGACGACCATGCCGCCGTCCGTGATGGCGATCATTTTGTGGTAGCTGGGCACCTCGATGTAACTGATGTGGCTGATCAGCCTGCCGCGCGTGAGGCCGTGATCCTTGCTGACAACAGCCTTGAGCAGGGCGCTGCTTTCAATATGCCCCTTCATGAGGTAGTCGGCCTTGCCCTCGCGTATGAGCGAAACGGCCAGTGCGGCGGCTTTGTCGTTGTCAGGTTCGTGGTGCACGGGAACCTGGGTCAGATCCATGCCCGCGGCTTCGGCCAGGGGTTCGATTTTTGCTCTGTCGCCCACAAGAATGGGGGCCACTGTCGCGTGCGCGGCGGCTTTCTGGGCGGCTTCAAGGGCGCGGGCGTCGTCCGCGCAGGCAATGACCAGCCGTTCCGGGTGCGGAAACTCGGAAACGTTCGCTATGACTTCATCCCAGTTTTTATAATACTCCATACCATATACTCCTGCGATGGCTTGTATTGCCGTGAAAATGGAGCGTCAGCACCCTGGCGGTGTGTTGCAAACTGCAAACAGCGGGCGCGGAATGACAAATTGAAATGTGAAGCACTTCGAGGGGGTTCTGATCTATGTCGCGGCTGCCTCTTGAGGAAAGAGTTTTGCATTTTCCGTCCTGTGCAGAACGCGCAGCGCACCTGCGGCCAGGGCCGCCATTTCATTTTCGCCAGGCATGCAGACCACGGGGGCTATATGTCTGACGCGCTTTGTCACCTGCTCCACAATCATTTGGGAGTGGGCCAGGCCGCCCGTCAGAATGATGGCCTCGGCAGCGCCGCACACCACTGTGGAAAGGCCAGCCAGCGCCTTGGCGATGTTGAGGATCATCGCCTCATAGACCAGGGTCGTCTGGGCGTCGCCCTCCGCCATGCGCTGTTCGATTTCTCTGGCATTGGTGGTGCCGCAATGGGCGAACAGGCCCGATTGCCCCCGGAACTGACGCATGAACGCCTTGGCGTCCCGCCCGGATTCAAGAACGTAGGTCATGAGCGCAAAGGCAGGCACACCGCCGATGCGCTCCGGTGAAAACGGCCCTTCGTCATCGGAGACGATATCGACGATCCTGCCGTGGTCGTGCAGGGTGAAGGAAAACCCGCCGCCCAGATGCCCCACGATCAGGGTCAGGTCGGCATAGTTTTTACCCCGCTCTTCGGCGTACTTGATGGCGCAGGCGCGCATGTTGAGGTTGTGCGCCATGCAGCGCCGCTGTATGGCCGGAAGCCCGGTGACGCGCGCCACGGGAATCATTTCGTCCACGGTCACGGGATCATAGATATACGCCTTTATGCCCACCATGTCCGCTATGCCCTTGGCCAGAAAGGCCCCAAGGTTCGAGGCGTGTTCCCCTCTGGGGGCGCGGCGCAGATAGTCCAGCATGTTATCGTCAACCAGGTAGGCCCCGGCTTCGAGGGGCGGCAAAAGCCCACCCCGGCCCACCACCACATCCAGGCTGGCGAGGGGCGTATGGCGCTTTTCAAGCGCGGCCAGTATGGGCCCCAGCCGGAACAGATACTGGTCGGTGATGGCGTGGTAGCGGGCCTGATCTTCACGGGAATGCGCGATGTTTTCCGTAAATACTGGCGAAGCGTCATCGTATACCGCGATCTTGGTGCTTGTGGAGCCGGGGTTGATGGCGAGTATCAGCGGCATAAAATCCCCCGATGTCTTATAGGGCATATCCGTGAGGCCGGGCCTGCGCCAGGTAGGTCTGCCCAAACCCGCAGCGCAGACTTACGGGTTCGTTATGGGGCTCTGACTGAGACACGTTGCTTGATACGGGCGCTATAGTCAACAGCCAGCACTTTGCGTACTGCGCTGGCATGCCCGGCAAGGGGACGGCCGCGCGGGCCTGGCTGTGTGGAGCGCCAGGGCAGATTTGTCGGCGGCATGCCCACAGGCAGCGGCGCGCCCGCAGACCACGGCATAATCGTGACAGGGGAAAAATCGCAGGCAGGGGCATAATCGCAGGCAGTGGCGCGTCAGCAGGCAGCAGCATGATGCAGGCAGGCTGATGGAAAAAGGCGGGCCGCGTGAATGGCCCCGTGCCGTGGCGGAATCGGAAGATTCCCGGCATGCGGCTCAGACCTGCGGCCCGCCCTGTCATACAAATAGCGCTATTTAGAGCATTTTAACTTTGAAAAAGTGTAAATGCTCTAACGCTGCACAACAGTGCAGCGCGCCACAACGTGGCGTGGATTCAGCCGAGCTTTGGCCGTTGCGACGAAGGAAGCTACGGACAAAGACAGCAATTGGTTAATAGAACGCGCAGCCTGCTGAGGGCCGTCGCAAATCGCATTTTTCGGCTGAATGAAAACTTTGAAATGCTTCACATTTCAAAGTTAATCTGCTCTAGACGAATTCCCTTCTGCAGAGAATTTGCCTGTGGCTTTCAGCACTTCCACCACCAGGCCCAGAGCCTGCCTGCCTTCGGGGCTGCGCAGCGCGCCCAGCAGGGACAGTACGCCAGCGGGCTTCGCGTTTGACGTGTCGATGGCGCTCATCAGGTCGAGCATGGCCGTGATCTTGCTTTGCAGTTCTGGCTCGGCAAGGCGCTGCATCAGGCTGGTCACAAAGGCGAGGCCTTCGCCCGTTTTGGCGATGTCCTCGGGGGTCATGCCGTCCAGCAGATTGCCGCCGGCATCCTTGAGGGCTGCGGCCTTTTTGAACACGCCCTTCTGTTCCCACTGGCCCATCTTTTCAACGATGTGCGGGAAGGTCTGCCCCACAGCGGGATGCAGCACGTGCCACAGGTCAGTGGCGTTTTCAATCTGGTCGAGAAGCCAGGTAAGCCTGGGGACAGTCAGCAGGCCCTTTCTGGCCAGGTCAAGGATGTCGTCAAGCGTAACCCGGCCATTGAGAACTTCCATCTCTTCAACCATGAGGCGGAAGGCGTGGTTGCCGATGGGCGTCAACTGCTCCATCAGCAGGCTGCTGTTTTCCTTGCCCGCCTGAAGGTCGGCAAGCCGATCTTCAATGGCGTTCAGCCGTTCGAGAATTTTATCTTCAGGTGTCATATACCCTCCAACCTACTTGTTGCGCAGCAAGGAGGTGTCTTTCCCTGCAAGGTACATGTTGGGCTCAAACGGCAGTTCGTGGCCTTTCAGCATGAGATTGTAATACACCCACTTGAACATGAGCTTGCCCCAGTAGTTGATGTGGCTTTCGCCCAGCAGTTCAAAGGGGCCGACGCCGGGCAGGGGGAACATGCCGGGCAGGGGTTCCACGGCGTAACTGAAGTCGATGAGCGAGGCCTTTTCAAAACCCGTGACGATAAAGCAGTTGGTGTGGCCGTCAAAGCGGTAGTAGTTGTCGGTTCCCTCAATGTCGGACATCAGGTTCTGGGCGATGACGTCCACTTCAAAGTGGGCCACAGAACCGGCCTTGGAGGCGGGCACGTTGGTGGCGTCGCCGACTATGTACATATTGTCGAACTTTTTGGCGCGCAGCAGTTCCTTGTCGGTATCGACATAGCCGGTCACGTCGGCCACTTCGGAATCAATGAGGAATTCCTGGCCCAGGTTCGGGGGAATGCTCACCAGCAGGTCGTAGGGGATTTCATCGCCGGTCACGGACGCGATGACAGAGCGGTCGGCCTCAACGCTGTCCACGGTCCAGTTGGTCGTGACCTTGATGCCCTTCTGTTCGCACAGCGCGCCAAGGATGTTGTTGGCCACGGGCTTGGTGAACGCGCCGGTCAGCGGGGTGACAAGCTCGATCTCCACATTCTGGCGCACGCCCATTTTTTGCAGGTACCAGTCTGCCATGTACACGAATTCCAGAGGCGCCACAGGGCACTTGATGGGCGTTTCGCAGATGTGCAGGACGAGCCTGCCCTTCTTGAAGCGCTTCAGCTTTTCGTACAGGGCGGCCGCGCCGTCGGGAGTGTAGAAGTTGTGGATTTTGCCGCCCCAGTCGTCCAGCAGGCCGGGCACTTCATCGGGAGCGATTCTTGCGCCAGTGCCAATGATTATCCAGTCATAGGTGTAGGTGCCGTTCTGACATTCTACCTTGCGGGATATAGGATCAACTGCGTTAATAGTGTCAATGACAAAATTAACGCCGCGACTGATAAAGTCTTTCTTGGGGCGCACACAACCCTGCGGCGTGTCGACTCCAAAAGGAACCAGCAGCCAGCCGGGCTGATAGTGGTGGATGGGATCGCGGTCGATGAGGGTTATTTCCCATTCTCTTTCGCTCAATAACTTTCTCATCTTTGTGGCAATCATGGTTCCACCAGCGCCAGCACCAAGAATAAGCAATTTTTTCATACAATTAACCCCAAATTGAAAGTAAAGTATTTCGCCCTGAAACGGTTCGCTTACTACGTGCAACCTCGGCAGTTGCAGGCCCATATCATAGTAAGAAGGTATTTTTTAACTCCTAGCATAAATATTTTGGGGCTGCATCATATTCGTCAATAAAACTGGTTATGTATTGTTTAATTGATACTGAATAAGTATGTTTTAAGGCGCGAGGGCAAGAACAGCACAGCTTTTGTGACAGCAATAAAAACTGAGGGTTACTGAAATTAAGGGTGGGCAGTGGAGGATTGGAGACGTGGCCCGTGGGAGCGTGGGGCCGTGATGGAGTGGGCCGTGATGGAGTGAGGGGCGTGAAGGATTGGGAGCGTGGGGCCGTGAGGAGTGGCGACGTGTGCGAGGCGCCGCTTTTGTAAAAGGCCCCCCGCAAAGTGTTTCAAAATGACATTGCCCCCTATGCGAAGGCCCCGTTATGGCGCGAAGGGCCGCATGGGGGGCAGGCCGCGCGCATCTGCAGGCAACCTTTATGGCAACCTGTGCAGCACGGGCCTACTTGCGCATCTGGGCAGCCTGCTTTTTGGCCTGGCAAACCTCACGTTGGTGGCAGGGGGTGCATGGTGAGACGCACAAGGGAGAGAGGGCCTCATTGTGCGGCGCTTCCATATTGTGCTGGTACTGACACACCCTGTTTTTCCCCTGGCGTTTTGCCTCGTACATGGCAATGTCGCCGCACCGCACCAGTTCGTCCCGGCCAATGGTGTCAGTGTCAGTCACAATGACGCCAATACTGGCGGACAGCCCCTGCCAGGGCGTATCTTTTGTAAAAAAGGACTTCATGGCCTTTTGCAGGCGGCATGCCCGGCTGATCACCTGCTCCACGCTGTGGACTTTGGCCAGATACAGAACAAATTCGTCACCGCCGATGCGGGAGGTGAGGGCTTCGTTAAAGTGTTTTTTCAAAAGCTGGGCCGTCAGTCGCAAGGCGTCGTCTCCGGCACGATGCCCAAACGTGTCATTGACTTTTTTGAAGTCATCCAGGTCTACAAAAAGCAACGCCGCCCCCGCAGGGACTGTTTCCGGCAACTGGCTGTAAAAATATCTTCTGTTGTATAGCCCGGTAAGTTCATCGGTATTGGCGCTGCGTTCAAGCATCTGCTTTGCTCTGCGTTCCGAAGTCACATCTCTGTAAATGACCAGCTTGCCGATGCGGTTCTGGAACGTGTCCAGGATCTCTTTTTCGTAGGATTCAAGGATGATTTCTTCGCCCTTTTTCCATGAGTGTATTTCAAGGTGGTCGCCCACCTGCCTCAACTGATGGTCTTTAATGGCAATGGCACGCACCTTTGAGCGGTAACTGCCCAAAACTTCCTTCACGCTCTTGAAGCGGAAAAAATCGAGAAATTTCTGGTTCGCGTTGGCAACCTTGTTTTCTTCGTCCAAAATCATGGCTGCAAAGGGCAGATTTTGCAGGATTATTTCAACCTCGGCGCTCGATTTTGTAATGTCGGTCATGTCATAGGCAATGCCCACGGTGCCGATGATAGCCCCGTGCTCATCGAATATGGGAGACTTGCGCGTCTTGAATTGCCGCATGCCCAGCTTGGTTTTCACCGATTCATCAAAGATACAGGTCGCGCCACGGGCAATGACTTCTTTTTCGGTCTCAAGGCAAACGTATTCACTCTTCACATATTCGTCCGGTTCAATATCCCATATATAGTAGTGGCCCCGTCCGATGATATCCTCTTTGCATTTTCCCACAAAATGGCAAAACGCCTGATTGACCTTGAGGTGCTTACCCTGGATGTCTTTGAACCAGATCAGGTCGGGGGTGGTATCGATGGTGGTTTCTAGGCAGTGCTGCAACAGCGCGTACTCTTTGCACAGCAAGGCGTCGCGCAGCAAGCCATTGATCCGCCGGGCGACAACGTCCGGGTTTGCCGACAAGGGCCAGATGTCGTCCAGCAGGGAAACCAGAGATTCTTGCAGGGCGGCCTCTTGCCCTGCCGTGTCTATCAGGACTATGCGCGCCGCGGGTTTGGCTGTTTTTCTAAGGTCGGGCAGCACTGCAATGTGCGTGGAATCCATGAAAAAGATATCTTCTCTGGCTCGATCCGTCGCAGAAAGGGATTGCGCTTCAGCACTGAAGGTTATCTTGTGTCTGAAGTCAGCATCAGCCTGCAAAGCCTTGAATGTAGCTTCAAGCAATGGCTCCGGAGAGCAGAGGCTGATGCGTAACACACAGTGGAACATAAACATACTCCAGTGCAAAGCTATGTTTTATTTGGTAAAAGGGATTGTCTTGTCTCTATAATACTAAAACTGTTTGTATTATGTCCAGCAGCATACATATCTGGCTCTATAGAACACTGCCGGAAAAATACGCTGGCGTCTGCCAGTGTTTGAAGGCTGACTCGAAAACACCCGCCATGTTGCGGAAGAAATCTGGCGCTGGGGCCGTGCAGAAAGGCCATACTGGTCGCAGGGAAATACTAAGTAAAAAGCATAATTGTAAATATTCGAAGAAAAAGTACCTGCTCTGTGTCGTGAAAGTGCAGCCTGTCCGCGCAAGGGCTTTGTCAGGCTGGGACTGGGGCAGCATAAAACGAGGCTCGAAGGAGGAGGGTCTGAATTCTTGGGCGGAGCAAAGAATATTTTGCCCGATTGGTCGCAAAATGGTCGCAAAATGGGGAAAAATGAGCGCAAAAAAGAAAAGCGATCATCTGCAAAATGCAGATGATCGCTTGCTTGTATCTGGTCATGACGAAAGGATTTGGACTTTCGCCCCCACTGCAAAAACAATTTTGGCAGGGCTATTTGGCAGAAAACTGGTCGAAGGCTTCAAGAATTTTAGAGGAATACACCAGTGCGGCCCCGGCGTTCAGGTTAATGGCCACAGCCAGGGTTTCCAGCAACTCATCGCGGCTTGCGCCTGCTTTTACGGCGGCATCAGCGTGCACGGAAATGCAGCCCTCGCAACGGGTTGTTGCGGCAACAGCAAGAGAAATAAGCTCGCGTGTTTTTTCGTCCAAAGCGCCCTTGCTTGATGTCGCCTTACCCAGAACCCCCAGCGCTTCTATGATGCCGGAGTTGCCATTAGCCAGCGTTCCGATGGTGCCCATACTTGCATCAAGAGTCTCTTTCCAGTTTGCCATGTTTGCCTCCTTTGTGGGTGTCAATGATCGCTAATAGTTCTTAGCCCATGATTGGCTGTTTTTAAAGTAAAAGATGTTCTGTAGAAACTGCATTGCCAAGATTGCCATGCGGAAATTACAGACGCTTTATGGAAATAACATAAGGGAGCGGTAGTATACACGGATGAAGCGTTATTAGTTTTGGACTGTTATTTCTTAACCTGCTCAAGTTTTTTTGTTGCAAGATGAAAATCATGAGCAGAGTTGAGTAGGGCGATAGTCGTACTCAATTCTGCTGTAAAGCGATCTAATGAGCGTTCCAACAGTGATAGCGCGAAACTGGTCCTGGATAGTGAATTGCGGATTTTGCAAAAGTCGCGCTCAGAATTTAAGGTATATTCGAAATTACTATCCACATCTTTTGTGTTAATTCTGTATACATCGGCACAAGAAGTGGCTGAAAAAAGTTCTTTATTGGCAGAAATAGTGTTTTCCAGTATGCGCTTTCGTGACTGGTATTTGTTCAGTAAGAAATCATACGCTTCTTTTCTGTAAGCCAGCCCTGTTTTTATCGCGATATTGTTTTCAACTATGAAATTGATTTGATCGTCATCTATATGAGTCCAACAAATGGCAAGAAATTCACCCAAAGAAAATTGTTTAATATTTTTGGATCCTATTTGCTCAATATAGTAATATTCAAAAGTAGAAGGTGTTGTTATCTGGGATGGATAAGGTAATTTAATTGGTAGTTTTTCATCAGGGGAGAATCCAAACTCTAAAGCTTGTTTGTATACTGTTTTGTAATTGTGTGTTTGATTAACGCACGCATTATAGATAGGATTTATTTTCGTATTTGCAATTACTATATTCGGTGCAATTCCCCCTTCATAAAAAAGTTTTAATATTTGTATGTCCCCTTGTTCAACCATACTGTTATATTCACGAATGTTCCAAGAAATTCCAAAATTAGCCAATTCTTTTCTTGGATCATTACTCTTTTCTTGCTTTAGCTGCCCTAGCTTTCCATGGATTTTTGCTGTGTTTTCTGCTGTTTTTTCTGTGTTTGCCGCTATTTTTTGAGACGATTCAGATATTTCAAAGAGTAAACTTTGAAATTTTTCTATTGATGAACTGTGAGAAGCTATAAACCCTTTTTGCGGATTTGAAGTTTTTGCCAAATAGGACATGACTCCAAAAACCAGAAGCGCAGTGAAAATGCTGCACCAAAGAGGAAAAAACCAGTATTTTGTTATGGAGCGCATCCGCCTGTCGACACGAGGAATGACAACCATCACGATTGTGCTGGCACATGTGATAAATAAAAGTATAGTAATATATTTACAATATGGGCCAAGCGGGGAAAGAAAATCTGTAATGGCAGCCACGAGAGAACTTGCAAAAATTCCTGTCTGTAAAACAAATCTTATAGCTTTAACTGTTTTAGGTAAAACCATAATTCACTCTCTAACTGCTATAAATATTGAGTATGATATTGAGTGTGCGTTGATATTGCTTACGGTATGCATCCGCTCTTGCATAAAATTTAGCATGATCAGCATCAGGTAAAAGGAAGCTGCGTAAGCCCCATGGAAAATTATTTCTCGTACAGGCGGCTTTCTTTTTTGAACTATTCTACAGAGTTTAACATATAGTTAAGGGAATGTCAGTATGCCTGACTGATGGCTATTGTATTTTGTATTAAATATTTTTTAAAAAGTGACTTGAAACTTACTTGCGCGTTGAGTGATCCCACAGTGCACTATAGGGATGCTATAGTTGCTTGTTACATATTATTGCTTAATATTGTAATTTGCGAACAATTGTTGGAGCGATTTAGTAATAAAGATCCGCATATAAGGAATTTTATCTGAAATTACTGATAAAATATATGTCCATATTGTTGTTGATTCATTTAAACTTCATTATACGCTGCTAGATGTCAACGCATCCTTGGCTTGCGGGTAGCCCAAGGCATGGGGATGCTCTCTTTTTGAGTGTCTCTAGGCTGGACCTCTTTGGTTCCTCGCCCCGCGCGCTCTCGCCATGCCTTTCTTCACGTGCACCCTTTCTTCACACGCAAGAAAGGGGTAGTTAAGCTTTCACTTAACTACCCCTAGCTATTTTTAATTGGTCGGAGCGAAAGGATTCGAACCTTCGACCCCCTGCTCCCAAAGCAGGTGCGCTACCAGGCTGCGCCACGCTCCGTAAAAAAACCCGCGCCGTGGCGTGTGCTGGCGCGGGAAATTTGTGGGGCGAAAGATGGGACTTGAACCCACGGCCACCTGGGCCACAACCAGGTGCTCTACCTACTGAGCTACTTCCGCCACGGGAAAGCTCTTATAAGCAGGATAATTTCTTTTGGCAAGACTTTTTTAGGAGGATGCGATCTGGATTTTATCTAGAAAAAAAATTACACTCCGCCAACCGCCGCAAGAGGCAGCCTGCGGGCCCGTACCGGCCCTGGACGGCAAGCCGTCAGTGCCCGCTCCCACTCGTCCGCGCACGTTCCGCGTATGCCCGACGGGATTAAACACCACATGATAAACATTGGCCGCAAAGCGGCATAACCGTTCGGGGATAGTTATGGACAAACTGGTCATTGAGGGCGGTCTGCCGCTTACAGGCACTATTGAAGTCAGCGGTTCCAAAAATGCGGCACTGCCCATTCTTTTTGCGGCCATTCTTGCCGAGGAACCCGTCACCATCACCAATGTGCCTGACCTGCGCGACATTCACACGACCCTCAACCTGCTTGGCGTGCTTGGCTGCGACTGCAGCTATGAAAAGGGGCAGGTGAAAATCGCCCCCGGGACGCTACTGCCCGAAGCGCCGTATGACCTTGTACGCACCATGCGGGCTTCGGTGCTGTGCCTTGGGCCATTGCTGGCGCGCATCGGTCAGGCCCGCGTGGCCCTGCCGGGTGGCTGCGCCATTGGCGCGCGCCCCGTGGATCAGCACCTTAAAGGGCTGGAGCAGATGGGCGCGAGCTTCCAACTGGAAGAAGGGTATATCATCGGGCGCTGCCGCAAGCTCACGGGCGCGCACATCACTTTTGACATGCCCACTGTTGGCGGTACAGAAAATCTGCTCATGGCCGCGACCCTGGCAGAAGGTGAAACCATTCTTGAAAACGTGGCCCGCGAGCCTGAAGTGGTGGACCTTGCCAACTTTCTGTGCGCCTGCGGCGCGCATGTCACAGGGCAGGGCACGTCCACCATCCGCATCAAGGGCGTCAGTTCGTTGCACAGCGCTGTTTACCCTGTCATGTCCGACCGCATTGAGGCTGGTACGTTTCTGGTGGCCGCGGGCATCACGGGCGGCGAGCTTTTGCTGCACAATTGCCCGTATGAGGAGCTTGAGGCCGTCATTCTCAAGCTGCGCGGCATGGGGATGGAAATCACCCCGCAGGACAAGGGCGTTCTGGCCCGCTGCTGCTCAGCGCCCCTGCGCGGCGCGGACGTGAAAACCCAACCCTTCCCCGGTTTTCCCACAGACATGCAGGCCCAGCTCATGGCGCTCATGTGCCTGGCGCAAGGGGCCAGCGTGGTGGAAGAGAGCATTTTTGAAAACCGCTTCATGCATGTTCAGGAATTGATGCGTATGGGTGCGCAGATCAAGGTTTCAGGCCATACGGCCATGGTGCGCGGCGTGCAGAAGCTCACGGGAGCCCCTGTCATGGCCTCGGATCTTCGGGCCAGCGCGTCGCTGGTGCTGGCTGGCCTCGCGGCTCAGGGCACTACGGAAGTGCGCCGCATCTACCATCTGGACAGAGGGTATGAACATATCGAGCACAAGCTCAATGCCGTGGGCGCGCGCATCCGGCGCGAAAAGCAATAAACGCCCAAAGGAGAATGTCATGCAACGCCTGACGCTTATTCTGCTGCTGTTACTGCTGGCGGGCCTGAGCGGCTGCGCTTACGGCGGCTACGGTATCATCGACGACCAACGCCTTGTTGACACCATTTCGGACGACAAGGCCATGGCCACCAAGATCAAGACGGGCCTCATGGATGAAAGCTTCACCGGGGGCTGGTCTGTTGCTGTGTACAGTTTTTACCGCCATGTGTTTCTTGTGGGCGAGATCCCGGCGGACATGCAGGGCAAGGCCATAACCATTGCCCAGAAGTACAAGCCCCTTTCCGTCACGCCGCACTGGTTTACCCCTGCCACCAGCGACAGCAACAACATGATGCTGGCCGCGCGGTTGCGTAAGGATCTCATAGGCACCAAGGGGCTTTCGTCCTCGCGGATTGATACGGAGGTGAACTCGGGCCGTGTGGTGCTGCTGGGCGTGGTCAAGGACGACGCCGAAAAGCAGCTGGCCATACAGGCCGCGCGCGGCGTGCCCGGCGTAACTTCCGTAACGAGCTACCTGATGTTGCCGCAAAAGGTCGGCCAGCTTGGCACAAGCACGCCTGAGCAGCACGATGGCGCGGGCCTCGCTGGCGATGGCATGGGCGCAGGAAGCGGATCGGGCGGCATGAACACGACCCCCGCGTCTTCACCGGCCCGTTCCGGCGGCTCTTCTTCAGGCAGTTCTTCCGGTGGCAGTTCTTCCGGCGGCGGTCTGGAAAGCAACGATCTGCCCTGACGCAGACGCTGACGAACAACAGAATCAGCAGGATGGCCCGGTTTTGGCGCAAGCGCCGTTGCAAACCGGGCCATCTCTTTTGCGCCTCCGTCTGCCAGGCGCAGCCGTGCAGCAAAAAGAGGAAAAATCATGCATGACGCCGCCATACACATACGACTCGCCACAGAGGCGGATGTGGAGGCCGTTTTTCACATCCGCACCAGCGTGAGAGAAAACCATCTTTCTCTGGAACAGATGGCGGCTATGGGCATCACGCCCGACGCCATACGGGAGGCCATTGCGGCTGAACCCTGCGCCTGGCTGGCCGAAGCGGATGGCAAAGCCGTGGGTTTTGCCATGGTTGATGCGGAGGAAGGCTGCGTTTTTGCCGCCTTTGTTCTGCCGGAGTGGGAGGGGCGCGGGCTTGGCCGAAGGCTTATGGCCGAGGCAGAGGCCAGCCTTTTTCGTAGGCACGAAACCATATGGCTTGAGACAGATGGCAGGAGCCGGGCCAGCGGGTTTTACGCGCATCTGGGCTGGCAGCCCACCGCAAGTTATGAAAACGGTGACGTGCGTTTTGAAAAAAAGCGACCCCGGCCAGCGATTAGCCTTGGGGCCAGGCGAATAGCCTTTTCGAGGCCAGGCGAAGAGCCTTTTTGAGGCCAGGCTAAGAGCCTGCCCGAGGGCACGCGAAGAATTTTTCCGAGACAGCCTTGTTCAGGCCCTGCCATTGCGCAATGCCTGGCCCAAGCGCCGCAGCCCTTCACAAGATTCGTCGCTTAGGTTTTTCCAATCCTCTTCCTTGTGGCGCAACAGGGTGGCCGTGGCTTCAAGGGCCTCCTCGATGCTGTCTGTCCAGTAGCTGACGGCACCGTGCAGCATAAGGCCGGGGCCTTCAAGGGGGCCGCGTATGCCCAGCACCGGAACCCCGGCCCCGGCGGCCAGGCCCACTTCCACCCCGGCGTCCTGCCCGGACGCGCCGTAATAGATGACCATATCCGCCTTGATGCAGGCGTCCCGGCAAAAGCTGTAGACCTGCCCGCCGTCCCTGTCCGTATCCATCCAGATGCGGCGTTCGGCGGGGGTGAGGCCGGGCGGCGGCACGGCCTTCTCCGTCCAGTCAAGAAGGCGGCAGCCCATGCCGCGCAGTTCACGTCCCAGAAGCCGCACACCGTGTTTGTGTTTGAATGAGCCAGCCACGTAGATGGTCAGTGCCGCCATGAACAATCCTTATTACCGTATGTTGTGGTGCGCTGCTTTTGTGCAGCGTTCGAGCATGTACACTTTTTTAAAGTTACAATGCCGTAAAATACACTAAGAGTTTTAGGGGGAGGGGGCGTGGGGGAGGAGACCCTTTTGCAAAAGGGTCCCTCCCCCACAAAGCATTTCTCCTTTCTTCCACAAAATATTGCAACGTGACCTTTGCCCTAGTATTCGATTCCGGGGCTGGCCTTGACGCCGGAGCGCCACGGGTGCTTGATTTCCGTCATGGACGTCACAAGGTCGGCGGCTTCCACCAGCCAGTCCGGGGCATTGCGGCCCGAGAGCACCAGGTGTTTATCCAGCTGCCGGGCAAGGGCGAGCAGGTCTTCCACTTCTTCCTGCGTCAGAATGCCCGCGCTCAGGGCGTACAGGGTTTCGTCCAGCACCAGCATGTCCACATGGGCCAGTTGCTCCCGTGCCCAGTCGAGCATGCGCAGGGCGGCCTGCCTGTGCGCGGGGCGGTCTTCATCCTTGCGCAAAAAACCGAGTCCCCCGGCCACAAAGCGCGGCCCAAGCCACTGCGACAGCATGGCCTGTTCTCCGGCCTGTCCGTCGCGTTTCATGAACTGGCCAAAAGCCACCTTCATGCCCTGACCCAGGGCTCGCACGGCCTGCCCTGTGCAGGCGCTGGTTTTTCCTTTGCCGTCGCCAGTATATACAAGAATCATCAGGTCCAGACTCCGGGCAGTGTTGTATGGCAGGAAGGGCAAACGCCCGGTGTGCCCGCCTGCATATGCATGGTTATGCTGTAGCCCTGGCGCTCAATGACCAGTACGCCGCATTCGGGGCAAAAGGTATTGCTGCCCATGGCGCTCAACGCGTTGCCGATGTACACGAAGTGCAGACCTTCCTGGCGGCCGATGCTCCATGCCTCTTCCAGTTTGGAAAGAGGAGTGGAGGGATGGTCGGCCATCTGATGCGCCCCGTGAAAGGCCGACAGATGCCAGGGCGTGTGGGCTCCCAGTTCCTGATGGATGAAGGCTGCCGCCTCCTTGAGTTCGGCGGCGCTGTCATTGACGCCGGGAATGACCAGGGTGGTCACTTCCAGCCACCAGCCAAGTTTACGCATGGCTTTGAGATTATCAAGCACAGGTTGCAGGCGTGCGCCGCAATACTGCCGATAAAAGCTGTCGCGAAACGATTTGAGATCCACGTTGACGGCGCAGACGCGGCGGCTGAGGGCCCGCAGGCATTCTTCCGACATGTAGCCGTTGGTCACGAGCAGGCAGCGGATATCGCGGGCGATGGCCAGCCCGGCGGTTTCGTACACCAGTTCAAAAAATACCGTGGGCTCATTATAGGTAAAGGCCATGCTGCGTGCATGATTTTCCTGCGCGAGCACGATCAGGTCTTCGGGCGTGGCCCTTTTGCCGGGCACGAGGCCGCTGGGGGGGATGTGGGCGATGCTGCTGTTCTGGCAGTATTTGCAGAAAAAATTGCAGCCTGCGCTGCCAATGGAGAAGGTTCTTGAGCCGGGCAAGAAATGGTAGAGCGGCTTTTTTTCCACCGGGTCCATATTGACGGCCGTAACAACGTTGCCCACAAGCGTGACCAGTTCCCCGTTACTGTTGGCGCGTACGCCGCACAGGCCCTTGTCCCCTTTTTTCAGGCGGCAGCCGTGGGCGCACAAATCGCACTGAACGGAACCCTTGTGCGCGCCGTCCAGCGCGTGCCAGAGCAGTGCCTGCATATCAGCGCCCCCCTGCGGAAGTGTTGGGGTTTATGGTGCTGTACGGCACGGCGGGTGCTGCTCCGCCCTGAGGGGGTGGGGGCTGCTGCCGCCCGGGCTGGGCTTGCTGCTGGCCCTGCTGCTGGCTTTGGGGCGCGCCCTGTTGCTGGCCCTGACCGACGTACCCAGGCTGGCCGTATCCGTGCTGGTCATAACCCTGATTATAGCCCTGTGGCGGCATGCCCATGGGCGGCCCCCAGGACTGCGGCATGTCTTCCTGCATGTTCTGTGGATCGCCCTGTTGGTGCCATTGCTGTTCATCCGCAAGGATGTCGGCCTCTTCATTGGCTCTCTGGTTGAGGGTGGGCGGGGCATAGGTCTGGCCATAGGGCTGGCCATAGGTCTGGCCGTATGGCTGGCCATACGGTTGCCCATACGTTTGGCCGTACCCCTGATTGTATCCCTGATTATATCCGGAGCCGTAGCCCTGATTGCCGTAAGTATTGTAATTGTTGCCCGGTGCGGGCTGCCGCTGGACATTGCCCTGACCCTGTGAAGGATTGGGGCCGGGGCGCGGCCCGTCCGTGGGCCAGGAGGGGCCGCCGGGATGCGGATTGCTGTTGAAATAGGGGTCTTGCTGCCAGTTGTCGCTTCCACCGCCAGATTGCGGGCCGCCAGATTGAGAGCCGCCGGATTGAGAGCCGCCGGGCCGCTGGCCTGGGTAGGGGGTATTGTGCCCGCCGGAGTGTTGTTGGCCGGGGCGCGGGCCGCCGTGATACTGGCCGTCGCCAGGGTTGCCGCCGGGGTACTGTCCTCCGGGATATTGGCCCCCCGGATGGGGATTGCCGGGGTACTGGCCTCCCGGATACTGGCCTCCCGGATACTGGCCGCCGGGATAGGGCACTCCGGGGAGCGGCCCGCCCGGATAAGCTCCGCCCGGATAAGCCCCGCCAGGGTAAACGCCGCCCTGTCCGCCGACATTATAGCTGCCGTCTGGCGACACCCAGGGGGTGACATAGATGGGCCCGTTCCATTGTTGCGGCTGCGCAGGCGGCGGGGGAGGCACAACTGAAGTGACAATGTCCCCATTGCTGTCGCGCCGTGTACTTGTATGTGCCCGGCGGTTGGGGCCGCCTTCAAGGTCTTGCGTGCCCCATACCTGTGCGCCGCCCTGTTGTCCGGGTGGCGGAACGTACTCTTCGTCTCGCCCGGCCGCCGGGGCGGGGCAAACGCCCCACAGGACGCAGATCGCGCACAGCAGACATATGGACGTAAGTTTTTTCATGGCTACCTTCTTGATGGTAGTATGCGCATGTTCTTTCCCGGCTTTACTCTAGCAGTGGCGGCGAAACTAATCTACGAAAAATGGCAGGATCGGCACGCCGGTAAAAAAACGGGACAGCCCCCCCACGGCGGATGAAGGAAAAAAAGCAGCCAGAAAAAATCGGCGGCGCGCAATGGCAAAAAAGTCGCTTGGGCTTTGCGGCAAAATCTGCTAAAGAACGCCAATCCAAAGGAGGCTACGGATGTCCAGCGATCGCGCAAAAGCCTATACGCAGGCAGGCGTTGACATTGAAGCGGGAAATACCCTTGTTTCGCGCATCAAATCTATGGTGCAGAGCACCCAGACCAGGGGTGTCATCTCAGATATAGGCGGCTTTGGCGGCCTGTTCCGACCTGACCTCAGCGGCATGAGCGAGCCTTTGCTGGTTTCCTCCACGGATGGCGTGGGCACCAAGCTCAAGCTGGCCTTTGCTTTTGACAAGCACGATACCGTGGGCATCGACCTGGTGGCCATGAGTGTCAACGACATTTTGGTGCAGGGGGCCAATCCTCTGTTCTTCCTGGATTATTTTGCCACGGGCAAGCTTGATGTGGATACGGCGCAGACCGTCATCGGCGGCGTGGCCGAAGGCTGTCGTCAGGCCGACTGTGCCCTGCTTGGCGGTGAAACCGCTGAAATGCCCGACATGTATGCCCCCGGCGAATACGATCTCGCGGGCTTTTGCGTGGGCATTGTGGACAATGCCAAACTCATCGACGGTTCGGCCATCCAGGTTGGCGACCACATCGTGGGCATTGCCTCCTCCGGTCTGCACTCCAACGGCTATTCCCTGGCCCGCAAGGTACTGGAAAAGAGCGGTCTCAAACCTGAAGACGCTTTTCCCGGAGCCGATGGGGCCACCGTGCGCGAAGTCATGCTGGCGCCCACCATCATTTATGTTGAAGCCGTGCGCTCCCTTCTGCGCGACCTCAAGGTCAAGGGCATGGCCCATATTACCGGCGGCGGCTTTTACGACAATATCCCCCGCGTGTTGCCCGCCCAGGTCGAGGCCCGCATCAATTTCGGCAGTTGGCAGATGCCCCCGGTCTTCCGCTGGCTCAAGGAAACGGGCGACCTTTCCTGGCCGGAAATCCTGCAGATTTTCAACGGCGGCATAGGCTATGTGATGGTGTTGCCCCCTGATCAGAGTGAAGAGGCCATCAGCCGCATTCAGGCCTTCAACCTGCGCGCCTGGCACATCGGTGATGTGGCCCGCCGCAGCAAGGGCGACGGCGGCGAGACCGAGCAGGTTGTGGTGAACTTCTAGATCATTTAACACTTGAAATGCTCGCGTACGGCAGGCAAAAGCCCGCCTGCTCGCATTTCGTGACAAGGATTTTTCAGAAAAATCCTTGCAGAGCAGTTAACTCATTTCATTCGTGAACTGCTCTAATACAGAGCAACGGGAGAGCAAGCGCAAACTGAGCTTGCTCGGTACCGTCGTGTACCCTGATGTGGGAGAACATATATGAACAGTACCCTGGGCTGCCTTGGCAACGCGCTGTGGTTTTTGCTGGGTGGGGTTTTTATGGGCCTCATGTGGTGGCTGTTCGGCGTGCTCTGCTTTATCTCCATTGTGGGCATCCCCTGGGGGCGCGCGTGCTTTGTCATGGGCAACTTCGCCTTTTTCCCCTTTGGCAAGATGCCCGTTTCGCGCGATGTGCTGACAGGCTCCCCCGATGTGGGCACGAGCGTGTTCGGCACAGTGGGCAACATTATCTGGCTGCTGTTCGCGGGCATCTGGATTGCCATGGGGCACCTTGTGTCCGCCGCCGCATGCGCGGTGACCATTATCGGCATTCCTTTCGCATGGCAGCATGTGAAGCTGGCTGCCCTGGCCCTGTGCCCCATTGGCAAGACCATTGTGCCCGCTCCTGTGGCGCAGGCGGCCGAAGAAGCCGCGACACTGCGCGACTACCACGGCAGACGCTGAGCAAGCGCCTGAAAAGTCTTTTCCGGCCCCATGTTCCTTTGAATATGGGGCCGTTTTGCGCTTCTGGAGCATAAAAAACTTTTTGGCAGAATCCCCGCGCCCTGCGGCGCACGGCATCTTCGTGCAGCGTGAGAGCTTCTCACCTTTGAAAAAGATCAAAGGCCCTGGGGCCTGTGCGGATTTTTTTGCAATTGGCCAGGCTTTGCGGCATGATGGGCGACGCATATCTGTGGTTTCCAGCGGCTTCAGGACACAAAGAAGCGGGTTCGGCGCAGGCGGCACTCCGCTCAAGAACGGTCAGGAGAAAGCATATGGTGGAAGGTAAGGTTTTGCGGCGGGCAGTATTTCTTGACCGTGACGGTACCCTGAACAAGGATGTCGGCTACGTACACCGCAAGGAAGACTGGCAATGGCTGCCCGGCGTGGCCGAAGCGCTCAAGCGCCTGCGGGCCGTGGGCTATGTGCTTGTGGTGGTGAGCAACCAGTCCGGCATCGCGCGCGGCATGTATGACCGCGAAGCGTTGCGCCTGCTGGAAGAATGGGTCAATGAGGAACTGGCCGCCAAGAACGCGGCCATAGATGCGTGGTACTACTGCCCGCATCTGCCGGAAATCACCGGCCCCTGCGAGTGCCGCAAGCCCGAGCCGGGGCTCCTGCTGCAAGCCGCTCGCGATTTGGAGCTTGATCTGGCCAATTCCTGGATGATCGGCGATCGCGTGCGCGATGTGAAGGCTGGTCTTGCGGCGGGCTGCCAGAGCATCTTGCTGCACCCCGAAGGCAGCGACAACAGCGATGACGATGACGTGCCGGACGGCGTGGCCGTGGTGCCGCATTTGCCAGCGGCGACAGTGCGCATCCTGGCTCCGCGTATGCGTCAGTTACGCGCAGCGCGCATGCTGGAAAAAATGAAGGAATGAGCAAAACAAAAATATGCCCGCTGTCGGCAACGCGCCCTCGCCTTGAGGGTGCGCGCCACAGGGGGCCTTTGTGGTAAATTGAAAGGCCCGGCTGGTTACGCTGTAACACCGGGCCTTTGCGTATGGGAAAAATGTGATCTTTCGTCTGCGGCTGGCGTCGGGCGGCGTCGGGCGGCGTCAGGCGACGTCAGGCGACATCGGGCGCGCAGATATGTCGGGACAGGCGGGCGGCTGCAATCCGCAATCAGGTGTATTGCGGCTCGTTTTCCTTGATAATCTGAAAGGATTTCATGGCTTTCACGGTGCCGGCTATTCCCTGATATTTGCAGACTCCGGCCACGGTGCAGTTCAGCAGGTCTTCCTGATCCTTGTCCAGCACAAGAACGTCGCCAACCTGCATGCGCAGCAGCTGGTTGCCGGTGATGGTGGTGCCGCCGAAGTGTACCTTGAGTTCAATGGGCGTTTCCAGCAGGCGCTCCTTGAGGCGCGCCACCCAGGCGTGGTCCACTTCAAGGCGTTCCGTCTGAAAGCTGGCGTGCAGCTTGGAGCGGATGGGCTCGATGGTGGCGTAGGGCAGGCAGATGATCATGGAGCCCAGAGCCGTATCCAGCTCAACCTCAAAGGTGATGACGACAACGACGTCGCTGGGCGGCACTATGGCGGCGAACTGCGGATTGATTTCGCTGCGCACCAGTTCCAGCTTCACGTCGTGTACGGGCCGCCAGGATTCTTCCATATTTTCCAGGGCGATCTTGACGATCTTGTCCACCACGGCCTGCTCGATGCGGGTAAATTCACGGCCCTCCACCTTGGGCTGTGAGCCAGCGCCGCCAAAGACGCTCTCCACCAGGGCAAAGACCAGGCGGGAGTCCACAACCATGATGGCATTGCCGCGCAGGGGATCCATCTTGAAGATGTTGATGGACGTGGGCACGGGCAGGGAGCGCATGAACTCGCCGAACTTGGTCATATCAATGGATATGGGATTCAGTTCAACGCGCTTGCGCACGGAGTTGGAAAGGGCGTTGGTGCAAAGCCGGGCGAAACGGTCATTGACGATTTCAAGCACGGGCATGCGCCCGCGTATGATGCGGTCCTGATTGGCAAGGTCAAAGGCCACAATGCCGGAATCGTCTTCCGGGGTCTCAACTTCGCTCTCAATTTCGCCGCCGGAAAGCCCGCGAAGCAGGGCATCCACTTCATCTTGCGCCAAAACTTTGTTCATGCCAGCCCCAAAAATGTCTGGTGAGGGTTTGCTTTTTTCTTGGTCACCTATTGCTGAAAAACATTGCAAGAAAAAGGCCATTTTGACAAGGGCAGACAAAAGAGGACAGGGGCGCGCAGCGTGACCGCGTGGCCGCGCCTTTTCCTTGCCAACCATGGCCCCTTGAGGCAGGCTACATCCGGAGCGATATCCATGCTGTTACAAATTTTTTTTGCCGCCGGAACCACCGCATCCTCTGGGGAAAACGCGGACGCAAAACCCCTTGAAATAGAGGCTGCGCCGGGCCAAAGCCTTTCGCAGGCCATCTGGCTTTCCGGGCAAATGCCTCCCCAGCCCCTGTGCGGCGGACTTGGCCGCTGCGGCCGGTGCCGGGTGCGCTTTGTGGCAAACGCTCCCGCGTCCCTGCCCGCCGAAGCGGACGTTTTTTCCGCCAGTGAACTGGCTGCGGGCTGGCGTCTGGCGTGCCGCCGTCAAGTGCCTGACGGAGAAAGGCTCGCGCTGGAGCTTCCACAGGAAAGCATGGCCTCGCCGTCTGGCCCGGAAGATGTTGCCGCCACGGAAGTGGGGCGCCATATGCCGCACACGACGGGCAGCAGCAGTCCGGCTGAAATTTCGGCAGGCAGCCCGGCAGGCGTCGTGACGGGCAGCCTGGCCGACAGTCAGGCCGACATGTCTGCAGAAAAGCCCGTTCCGCTGGCTCTGGCTGTGGACTTGGGCACAACGTCCGTGTACTGGCGCGCCATTGTCCTTTCCGGCGATGGAGAAAAAGAAAACGCGGCGGACGTTGTGGGGCAGGGCAGTTTTCTGAACCCGCAGGCCGGGGCCGGGGCGGACATCATGTCGCGTCTGGCCGTGGCGCGGCAGCCGCAAGGCCGCAGCGTGCTGTCCCGACTGGTGCGGCGCAGCCTGCGAAATGTGGTGGATTTTCTTGAGCAAAAAGGGGCGGGGCGGGTAGAGGGTCTGTGCATGGCCGCCAATACGGCCATGACGGACATTTTTTTGGATCTGCCTGTGGACGGTCTGTGCGCCGCGCCCTACAGGCTTGCGCATGGCGGGCATGAAACGGTACAAGTGCCCGGCCTGCCGCCAGTGTATATCCCGCCCTTGCCCGCTCCCTTTGTGGGTGGCGACGTGAGCGCGGGGCTGGCCGCGCTGCTGGCCGGGGGCACGCCGCGTCCCTTTGTGCTGGCAGACCTTGGCACCAATGGCGAACTGGCGCTTGTGGACGCGCAGGGCAGGCTTTTGCTGGCCAGCGTGCCGCTGGGCCCGGCCCTTGAGGGCATTGGCCCGCAGTGCGGGCAACTGGCCGGGCCGGGGGTAATCACGGATTTCAGCCTTGCGCCCACGGGCCTTGAGGCGCATTTTTTCGCCCGACGGCCAGAAGATGACCTGCGTGAGCACGGCGGGCACTGCCCTTGCCCGTCCTGTCAGGCTGTCAGCCGTAAAGCCTCCGCCAGCGGACTTCCGGGCCCGGCGGCGGAAGACGGCAGGGCGCGGGGCATCAGCGCCACCGGTTATGTGTCCCTGCTGGCCGTGCTGCTGCGGACAAAACTTGTGCGCGAGGACGGCGGCTTTGAATCCGCCCCGGCCATGCCCCTGGCCCGCAGGCTGGCCGCATGCCTTGAGCCGGGCAAGGACAGCGGGGGCATGCGCCTGCGTCTGCCCCACGGCATGTGGCTGTGCGCCGCTGACGTGGAGGAACTGCTCAAGGTCAAGGCGGCCTTTGCCCTGGCGCTGGAAAGCCTGTTGACGGCGGCGGGGCTTGCCCCCGGCGATGTGGCCGCCCTGTGTCTGGCGGGCGCTCTGGGCGAACACGTGCGGGCGCAGGATCTTGAAACGCTGGGCTTTTTGCCGTCGGCTCTGGCTCCGCGCCTGCGGGCCGTTGGCAATGCCTCTTTGGATGGCGCGGCCCTTTTGGTTCGCAACGCGCAGATGCGCGAAAACCTGGCCGCCCTGTGCGCCACAGCCCGATTACTGCCCCTTGTGGAAGAAAAGAATTTTCATCAGAACTATTTGCGCCATATGCGCTTTGGAGCATAAATGTCAGATCAGCAGAAAAAGAAACCGCGTCCGGACCGTTCCCGCAACGGCGAAGCCTCCCACAAGCCCGCAGACAAGCCCGCAGACAGACCTGCAAAAAGGCCTGCGGACAGGGACAGGACAGCAGACAGGCCCGGTCAGGGCAAGGGTGGCGAAGGCCATTCCCGGCCCGACAGGGCGGGCGCGGGCAAACCCGGCGGTTCGCGCAACGGCAGACCTGGTCAGGACAAGGGTGGCGAAGGCCATTCCCGGCCCGACAGGGCGGGTGCGGGCAAACCCGGCGGTTCGCGCAACGGCAGACCCGGTCAGGACAAGGGCGGCGAAGGCCATTCCCGGCCCGACAGGGCAGGAGCGGGCAAACCCGGCGGTTCGCGCAGCGGCAGACCCGGTCAGGACAAGGGCGGCGAAGGCCATTCCCGGCCCGACAGGGCGCGCCCGGACAAATCCTATGAGGACAAAGGTAGGCCCGAAAAAGCCTGGCCCGAAAAATCCGGGCATGAAAAATCCGGGGCCAAAAAATATGAGCCCAAAAAATATGAGCAGGACAAGGGCAGATCCGGCAAAGCCGGGTCTGACAAAAACTGGCCTGGCGAGGGTCGTGACAAGAGCCGTGGCCAGAGCCGTGGTCAGGACAGAGACCGGAGTTGGGGTCAGGACAAAGACCAGAGCCGGGGCCAGAGTCGCGGACAGGACAGAGATCGGAGTTGGGGCCAGGACAGAGACAAGAACCGGGATCAGAGTCGTGGGCAGGAAAGAGACCGGAACTGGGGCCAGGATGCAGGCCGGGGCAGGGACAACGGGCCTCGTCCGCCGCATTCTGGAAGACCGCGCTCAGACGCGCCGCGCTCCGGCAGGGGTGGGGCGTCAGCCGAAGGCAGGCCCGACACTAGAAATACTTTTGACCGCGCAGATGGTCAGAACAGAAACAGGGCTGGATTTACCAGAGACGGACGCGACCGGGACGGACGCGACAGGGACGGTTTCAACAGGGATGACTTCAACCGGGACAGGCGTGAATCCGTAGCCGCCCGTGCTCCGCGTCCTGCCATGGCCCAGAGTTACGCCTGGAAGGGAGCAACGCCGCTGTTTCCGCCTTTGACCGCAGAAGCGCGCGCCATTCTTGACCAACTGCCGGAAGTGCTGGCCCGCGTATGGCCCCTCAGCGCGGCCCACCGCCGTTCGCTGCCCGATGACATAGCCCGGCTGTCACGCCTGCTCACCACCGAGCGGGCGGCCCTTGACCGTCCCTACTGGAGTACCCCGGCCTTTGTCAGCGCGTATATGTACTATTTTCTGCCCTGGAATCTGGTGCGGCTCATCCGCCTGCTGGCGGCAATGCCCCTGCCGGACCCGCAGGCCGTCGTGGCTCAGGGCGGCAAGGCTCTGCTGATTGATACCGGCTCCGGCCCGCTGACCCTGCCCCTGGCCCTGTGGCTGGCCCGCCCCGAGTGGCGGCAAGTGCCCATTCAGGTGCTGGCTCTGGACAGTTCGTCGCAGCCGCTGGAACTGGGGCGCAGCCTCCTGCACGAAGTGGCAGCCCTGACCTTCCATCAGCCCTGGCAGGTGCAGATCGTGCGGGCTCCGCTGGAGCAGGCCGCACGACAGGCAGCGCCGCTGCTGGCCGGAGGCCAGGCCAGGCCCTGGCTGGTCAGCGCCGCCAACGTGCTCAATGAACTGCGTTTCGGCAAAAGAAGCGGCCGTGCCAGCACGCTTGATTCCTACGACGAAGACGACGCACCCCTGATGGGGAGAATGGACGATCCCGATGCGGAAGGACGCGCCGATTACGGCCAGTCGGCGGATCCGGACGAACGGCCCGACGATTGCCGTGAGGAGCGGCTTGCGCGTTTTCTGGACGCGCTTGCGCCGCTGTTCCGCAGCCATGGCCGCTCCGCCACGGACAGCGCGGAAGGCCAGTCTTCTGGCCCGGCCCTGCTTTTTGTGGAACCCGGTACGCGCCTTGGCGGTTCCACCATTATGGATCTGCGCCATCTGGCTGTGGAGGGCGGGCTTACGGCCCTGGCCCCGTGCCCGCATCAGGCGGCCTGTCCGCTGCTGGGCGGTCAGGGAGGCCGCACCTGGTGTCACTTTACCTTTGGCAGCGAAGACGCGCCCAGATGGCTTGAAGACCTTTCCGCCGATGCCGGACTTGGCAAAAGCGGTCTGAGCCTCGCGCCGCTCCTGCTTTCGCCCGTGGCCGCGCCGGAAGTTGCGGCAGGTCAGGAACAGGGGCGCAAAACTTCGGGCAGCATGAAGGCCCGCGTGCTCACAGCGCCTTTTGCCGTTCCCGGCCTTGCGGGCCGTGGGCGCTATGCCTGTGCCGCCTGCGGCCTGCTGTTGCTGGAAGATGCCGAAGGGCTGCCGTCCGGCAGCCTGCTTGAGGTGCAGGTGCCCCCGGACGCACGACGCGACGCCAAGAGCGGCGCGCGCATTGTGCGGCGGCCGGGTTCAGGCGCGTTGCCCGCCGGACATGGTTCTGCCTACGCAAGTCCTGCGGCCCCTGCAGAAGGCACGCCGCGACCGGCCAGGCCAGCCAGGCCGGCCCGTCCGACCATGCCGACCAGGCCGGGCCGCCCGGCTCACACGGACCGTCGGGATGCTCCGGCCCGTCCGGCCTCACGTCGGCCATCTTCCGATCGCAATTCCGGCAGGCCGCAAAGGAGCGGTGGAAAGGGCGGGAAAAAAGCGTAAATCTATTTTTTCACGCAGTGCCAACCCCCACAGGGCGCGCCTCCCCGCGCGTTTTGTGGGGGTTTTTGTACGGAAAATCCCTCTTAATAAAAATATCTATCAATATGTAAAGTCATTTAATTCAGGCTGTTAATTTCGGACGTTTTGGTATGGGGCTTTTATTTACCCTTCAAGCGTGTATACTCGCCCATGGTCCCGCAGGACCGTTTTTGCCCTGCACAACTTCAAGACAAGGTTAGCATTCCCATGCTCGCACAGCCCAAAGATCTCCCTGAGCCACAGTTGAAGCCCAATACCGAAGTCGTTTTGCAAAAGCGTTATCTGCGCAAAAACCTGGACGGACAGACTATCGAAACGCCACGCGATCTTTTTTGGCGCGTGGCAGCCGCCATTGCCGTTGAAGAAGAAAAATACGAGGGCTCCAGCCAGAAGAGCGGGCAGTTGGCCCGCGATTTTTATGACCTCATGACCAGCTGGAAGTTTCTGCCCAACTCGCCGACCCTCATGAACGCGGGTACTGACCTGGGGCAGCTTTCCGCCTGTTTCGTGCTGCCAGTGGGCGACTCCATTGAAGAGATTTTTGACGCCGTCAAATACGCGGCCATGATCCACAAGTCCGGCGGAGGCACCGGCTTTTCCTTTTCGCGCCTGCGCCCCAAGGACAGCCGGGTAGGCTCAACCGGGGGCGTGGCCTCCGGGCCTGTGTCCTTTTTGCGCATCTTCAATACCGCCACGGAGCAGATTAAGCAGGGGGGCACTCGGCGCGGAGCCAACATGGGCATCCTGCGGGTGGATCACCCGGATATTCTCGAGTTTATAGGCGCCAAGGAAAAAGAGGGTGAATTCAATAATTTCAATCTTTCCGTCGGATTGACTGAAGCCTTCATGCAGGCCGTGGAACGGGACGAACAATATGACCTCGTGGCCCCCAACAACGGCGAAGTCATGAAGCGTCTGCCCGCGCGCGAGGTTTTTGACCTGCTGGTGCGCAAGGCATGGCTGTCGGGCGATCCCGGCATTGTCTTTCTTGATCGCATCAACCGCGACAATCCCACGCCGGATCAGGGCGACATTGAATCGACCAACCCTTGCGGCGAGCAGCCCCTGCTGCCCTT
The DNA here is from genome assembly GCF_034006445.1 of Desulfovibrio sp. Classification (NCBI taxonomy): domain Bacteria; kingdom Pseudomonadati; phylum Thermodesulfobacteriota; class Desulfovibrionia; order Desulfovibrionales; family Desulfovibrionaceae; genus Desulfovibrio; species Desulfovibrio sp. The sequence goes on from NZ_JAVESS010000006.1 coordinate 90,163, forward strand.
TGAAGCCTGCAACCTCGGGTCCATCAATCTTTCCTGCTTTTATGTTCCTGGGCACGAAAACGATGCCGACCCGACCGGCAAGGGCATAGACTGGGACGACCTGCGCCATGCCGTGCATCTGGGTGTGCGCTTTCTCGACAATGTCATTGACGCCTCGCGCTTTCCCCTTGACCGCATCAGCGAAACCGTGCGCAAAAACCGCAAGATCGGTCTGGGCGTTATGGGCTTTGCCGACCTGCTCTTTCAGCTTGGCGTGGCCTATGACTCGCAAGAGGGCATTGACCTTGGCGAGCGGATCATGGCCTTTGTGCAGGAGGAAGGGCACAAGGCATCGGCCCTGCTGGCCCAGGAGCGCGGGCCTTTCCCGGCCTACGAAACCTCGGTGTACGGCCGCCGCAAGCTTGGGCCGTACCGTAACGCTACGGTAACCACCATCGCGCCCACGGGCACGCTCTCCATCATCGCTGGCTGCTCGTCCGGCGTGGAACCGCTTTTCGCCCTGTGCTTTACACGCAATATTCTGGATGGCGAGCGCCTCGTGGAAGTGAATCCGCATTTTGCGGAGGCGCTTGAAGACGGCGGGCTGTTCAGCCATGAGCTGATGGACGCCGTGGTGGCCAGAGGCTCCATTCAGGGCATGGACTATCTGCCCGCACCCCTGCGCAAGGTCTTTGTGACCGCCATGGACATCGCGCCAGTGTGGCATCTGCGCATGCAGGCGGCCTTTCAGCGGCACACGGACAATGCCGTGTCCAAAACCGTCAACCTGTCCAACAGCGCCACAGAGCAGGACATCCGCGAAATTTACTGGCTGGCGTATCAGGAAGGCTGCAAGGGCGTCACCGTCTACCGCGACGGCTGCAAGAGCATTCAGGTGCTCGCCACGGGCGAGGGACAGAAGAAAATGGACGGCGATTCCGCGCCCGAATCGGGCACGGCCGGGCAGCAGGGCAGCGCGCCTGCCGCAGCTTCACCCATCGCCGCGCCCACGTCCCTGGTGCGCAAACGCCCCGACGAGGTGCAGGGCTTTACCCGCAAGGTGCAGACGGGCCTTGGGGCCATGTACCTTACGGTCAATGAGGTGGACGGCAAGCCCTTTGAGGTTTTTGCCACCATTGGCAAGTCCGGCCGCTCCATTACCGCCAAGGCCGAGGCCATAGGCCGCCTTGTTTCTCTGGCCCTGCGCTCCGGCGTCCACGTGCGCGACGTTGTGGCGCAGATCAAGGGCATTGGCGGCGAACACCCCGTCTTTCGCGGCAAGGGCCTGCTGCTTTCCATCCCCGACGCCATTGCCTGGGTGCTGGAGCAGCGCTACCTCAAGGATGAGGTTGTGGATACGGTCAGCGACCTTGCCGTCAATCGCTGCCCCGACTGCGGCGAAAAACTCGTTTTTCAGGAAGGTTGCCTGATTTGCCCGGCTTGCGGGTTTTCCCGCTGCGGATAGACTGTGTCGTCACGAGCGCCTTTCCTGGTATCTCAGCGTCGAACGTCGCCTTTTATTCCGGTCGAGTACCATCAGAGTACACTCCCTGCATAAAAGGCTTGTTCTCCATGATATGACAGGAAATTTATCTCGTGGTGAAGCTGTCTGAGACGGGTTCTTTTTTAGGATATATGCCCGAGGTTAAGGGAACACTGATTAAAGAGCATCCTGGAAACGCGCAGTTATTTCGTTTGGCAAGGCGCGATCTTTTTTTGAAGCAGGAGTGGACTCTTCCGTCCTCGACTGTTTCAAAAAAAGTGAAGCAACACTGCCAAACGGAATAAATCAGCGTTTCTCAACATTCTCTCTCAGGATTATTCATGAAGTGGATAACCCATCAGGCCACGGCCGTTGCTGCGGCCCTGGCCCTGCACCTGCCCGCCGCCGGAGTGGCGGCGGCCTGCGTCGGGGCTGTCATGCCCGACGTGCTGGACCAGCGCATGGCGGGCCTTGCCCCCACCAGGCGCGGGCGGCAAAAAATATTCAATGCCGTACACAGGGGGACTACCCACTGGTTCGGCTGGTGGCTGATCTTGTGCGCAGTGGCTTTTGCCGCGCCTGGCGCACAAATGGGCCCCATGGGGCGTGATGTGTTGCTGGGCCTTGGCTTCGGCGGACTCAGTCACGTGGTTCTGGACATGCTGACGCCATCGGGCGTGCCCCTTACGCCCTTTTCACGCAGCAACAAGTTTTCGCTCAAACTGTGCTCCACAGGCAGCCTGGGGGAATACTGCTTTTTGCTTTGCGTTGTGGGCCTTGCATGGTGGTTCTATGGCGCTGACCTTTTGAAGCTGACGCGTCATCTGGCCCATACGAAAATACTGTAGGCTGCTCCAGCCTTTCTCTGCCTGTCGTTTCCCGGCGCGGCGGACGCAAGCGGCCTTGCCGCGCCGTCCCCGCGCCGGTGTTTTTTTGCTTTAAAATACTTTGTGGGGGAGGGACCCTTTTGCAAAAGGGGCCCTCCCCCCACGCCCCCTGGACAGCGTCGTCACGAGCGCCTTTCCACTTATTTCAGCGTCGAACTTCGCCTTTTATTCCGGTCGAGTACCGTTAGAGTACACTCCCTGCATAAAAGGCTCGTTCTCCTTGATATAATTGGAAATTCATCACGTGACGACGCTGTCTGGAGTCTTTTCGCGCTGAGAATATCCACTCTAACTGCTTCCAAACCGTCCGCTTCGGCACGTAACAGCGCAAATAAATAGCGGTGCTGTCTTTGCGGCGGGCGTCTGCTCCCGCATCCGCCAGAGCAATTTCACAGTGAGATTGTTCTAAAATTCTTACCGTAATATGCCCTGCTGCAAGGCTTTTTTCGGATTGACGCCGAAACGGCAAGGACTGAGCCTGTCGAGCATGACACCAGCGCAAAGTTTTTTGCTCATGCCTGTGATTGGTATAGGTTTCGCGAAGTTATTGTGAACTTTTAAAGGCATGCCGTGCATGAAAGCCTGGCGGAATATTTAACAGAAATGAAATATACGTACTATTGTCTTTGAAAAAAAATGGCAGTAGTCTTTATTTGTGTTCATATCGTGCGCTGAATTCAAGTAGCGTAACGCACGGAAATATTTTCTTTATGCGCAGGTTTATCGTGCCTGCTGCCATCAGAGTCAATATGGAGTGGCAGTTATGTATGAATCAGACATTAAAAAAATGCTGGCTTCGGTTGATGTCGCCATTGACGGGCCCCGTCCCTGGGATATTCAGGTTCACAACAACAAATTGTATGGACGCGTTCTGCGTTTTGCCAACCTTGGGCTGGGTGAGGCCTATATGGAAGGCTGGTGGGACTGCAAGGCCCTGGATCAGTTCTTCTGTAAGGTTTTGCGCGGGGGGCTTGAAAGGCGCTTCCGTTTTACCCTGCCTGTCCTGCTTGAGTTTGTCTCCTACCTTTTCCGCAATCTTCAAAGTCCTGAACGCGCGCACATGGTGGCGGTGCATCACTATGATTTCGGTAATGAAGTGTTTGAGGCCATGCTCGACACATCAATGCAGTACAGTTGCGCTTTCTGGCAGGGTGTGGACACGCTTGAGGCGGCGCAACGGCAGAAGATGGACATGATTTGCCGCAAGCTGATGCTACGGCCGGGCATGCGCGTTCTCGACATCGGCTGCGGCTGGGGCGGGCTTGGAAGGTATATGGCCCGCGAGTATGGCGTAAGCGTTACCGGAGTGACGGTTTCCGGGGCACAGGCTCAATACGCGCGCGACCACAGCAAGGGTCTGGACGTGCGCTGGCTGTTGCAGGATTACCGCTCGCTGGCAGGCACGTATGACCGTATTGTTTCCGTCGGGATGTTCGAGCATGTGGGGCACAAGAATTATGACGTCTTTATGGACAAGGCGCGCAGCCTGCTGGCTGAGGACGGTCTGTTTTTGCTGCACACCATCGGGAGCAACGAACCCCATCACAGCGTGGACCCCTGGATTGAAAAGTATATTTTCAAAAACGGCATCCTGCCCAGTATTTCTCTTTTGGGAAAATGCGCGGAAGGCCGCTTTGTGATGGAAGACTGGCACAACTTTGGCGCGGATTATGACAAAACGCTCGTATGTTGGGCCAACAACTTCATCAGGGGGAGAAAAGAAGGCAGGTTTCAGTGCAGTGAACTTCAAAGCCGCATGTTTTTGTACTATCTGTTGAGTTGCGCCGGAGCCTTTCGCGCGCGCGATCTGCAACTGTGGCAGCTTGTGCTGAGTCCGGGAGGCGTTGCGGGCGGGTATGCCCGACCCTGAGTTTATGACTTTGCTCCGTCATTCCTCTTGCCATGCATTGGGGGCGGCGTTATGGCTTCTGCTTGTGCCATGACGCCGCCTTTATTGGTTGGGGGCTATTTCTGCGACGGAGCGTGTTGTGAACGGGATTCTTGCATTCAAGCTGATCATAACGCCCCTGCTGGTGTTGATCTGCATGCTCATCACCCGTCGGTGGGGAGCTTTTGTCGGAGGCGTGGCGGCCGGCTTGCCCGTGGTCTCCGGCCCCTTGTCCTTTTTTCTGACTCTTGAGCAGGGGACGGCCTTTTCGGCGCACGCCTCATACAACACCCTGCTCGGCATCGACGCCAACGGGCTGGCCGCCGTGGCCTACCCCTGGCTGGCGGTGCTGGGCGTCCCCTGGTATCTGGCCATAGCGCTTTCTCTGGGCATATATTTTTTGGGCGGCTGGCTTGTGCAGTTTTTTCCGTACTGGCCACTGGCAGCCTTTGCGCTTTCACTGCTGTCGCCCCTGCTGGTGCTGGTCTGCCTGCCCCGGCAAGACTCCACGGAGGCCACACAGCCGCAGCACTCGCACTGGTGGCTTATTGCCGCCCAAATGGGCTTTGGTTCATTGCTCGTCTATGTTGTCACCGAGGTCGCCCATTGGCTCGGGGCGGGCTGGAGCGGCGTGCTGATGTTCTTTCCTGTCATGATCTGCGCCATGGTGCCCTTTATACATGCCACGCAAGGGGCAGGGGCTGTGGTGCGCATTTACAGGGGGCTTATGGCCGGATGGTTTGGCTGCATAGCCTTTGCGGCCATCGTCATGGCCTTTGTGGAGCGCACGCCCCTATGGCTGTGCTATGTACTGGCCACTGCGGCGGCTCTTGGTGCCAGCGCTGTTGTCACCCTCGTGCAAAAACGCATGAAGGCCGCCTGATCTGTACTGGCGGCCTTTGGCGTGATGTATGGCGGGATGCCTAGTGCTGCTCGGCTGCAGCGGCGTGTCATACCCTTTGAGAATACACGTTCTCAAAGGGTATGTGCGTTGCGGCAATAAAACGTCCGTAACGGCAAATGCTGGTGCGATGGCATGATGCAAAAGTCGCTGTCTGCGGATGCCCGCTTCAGACCACAAAACCCCTTGCGCCATTGTAACGTACAATAAGAGTTTTAGGGGGAGGGGGTGTGGGGGAGGGACCCTTTTGCAAAAGGGTCCCTCCCCCACAAAGCACTTCAATTCCAATAAATCCGCGTTTCCTCAGTTTTTGGGCCTGTCGCCGATAGCTGCGGTAATCTGCGCTTCTGCCGCCAGTTTGCCGTCCACAAAGGCGCGGGCTTCCATTTTGCAGAGTCTGAGCTTGAGGCGCAGATTGGAGCATTCGAGGTCAAGGCGGTCGCCGGGCACCACCTGGCGGCGGAATTTCACAGCGTCGAGGCCGGTGAAAAGAAAAAGCTTGTCGTCCAGGTCGCCCATGCCCGCAGCTGCCAGCAGGCCGCCCGTCTGGGCCAGAGCCTCAAGGATGAGAACGCCGGGCATAATGGGCGCGTCGGGAAAGTGTCCCTGAAAAAAAGGTTCGTTAAAGGTCACGTTTTTGTATGCCTTTATGTGTGAACCGGGCACACACTCCACCACCCTGTCCACCAGCAGGAAGGGGTAGCGGTGGGGGAGCAGGCGCAAAATACGTTGTATGTCCATGCGTTGGGACTGAGGGGCTGATTCCTGCATGTGGCCTCCTGGGTATTTCGGGTATGATACGGGGGCGGCCCATGGGGGACGGCCCATAATTGCTCGCTGGAATGTTGAAGCTCTCGAGCATGTAACACTAGAGCATTTAACACTTGAAATGCTCACGCGCGGCAGGCAAAAGCCTGCCTGTTCGCATTTCGTGGCAATGATTTTCAGAAAAATCCTTGCAGAGCAGTTAACTCATTTCATTCGTTAACTGCTCTAGAAATGCTCGCTTGCGGCAGCAAACGTCTGCCTGCGCGCTTTTCGCGGCAAGGAGTCGCTGGAAAATCACTGCACGCGGTCAGCTCTTTTCATTCGCAACATGCTCTAAACACTGATTTGCCGAAGTGTGGCGCTTTTGCCTGAGCCGACGGCAGACGCCGCTGATAAAAAAAGCCTCCCGCCCCGTCAGGGTCGAGAGGCTGTATCACAGTCATGAAGAGACGGAGCTATTTTTTGCCGCCCTTGTCGTTCTTCTTTTCTTTATAAAGCTTGTTCACTTCGGTGAGCACGTCCTGGGTCAGATCCATAGACTGGTCGGCATACAGAACGCCGCCGGCGGTCACGTCCACCACGAAGTTGAAACCCTTGGTGCGGGCCACTTCATAGGTGGCGCTGAAAACCAGGGTAACCATATCCTGGCGCAGTTTGACTTCTTCCTGCTCAACCTTGCGCAGGAAGTTGCGGGTCTTCTGATCCAGATCCTGCTTGGCGCGAATGAATTCAAGCTTTTTTTCTTCGCTGACCTTGGGATTCTTGAGAGCTTCGGCCTTATTTTTCAGAGCTTCGCCCTGCTTTTCAAGAGCAGAACGTTCTTTGCCGAACTTGTCTTCCATCTGCTTCTTGGCTGCTTCGGCGGGATCGCTCTGAGTGGCCACTGTTTGCATGTCCACAACGCCAATTTTGGCAGCCGGCACGGCATTGCTGTCAGCCGCAAGCGCCGTTCCAGCCATGAGCATGCAGACCACTAAGGTCATCATCAAAACCTTGCGCATTTAAAGTACTCCTTCCCCATTGCTGTTTTTTATCTCGTCCTTGCGGAATTGGGATGACCCTCGCGCCGTAAGAAACTTGTATAATGGTAGGTTAATGCGGCCTGCGCTCACGTTGCACAAGCAGGAGGCATGGTTGCCGCGCCGGTATATTTGGGCTTTACTGTTGCTGATACAACAGCCCGGCGCGTATTTGAAATCCCTGCATCACATAGCACCAGCGCTTTCTGGCGTCAAGGAATTCTGGGCTGTCCGCTTTTTTAACAGTCGATCTTTATATGCAAGTATACCCTCGGCCAGTCCTTCGGCCAATGTCAGCCGGTATTTGGCGTTGGCGAGGTTACGGGCTTCTTCGGCATGGGTGCAATAGCCAAGTTCAACCAGCACCGCTGGCATCTGCGCGCCAAGCAGCACATGGAAAGGCGCGGATTTGACGCCGTTGTTACGTACAGTATACTCGCGTTTTTTCAGCCTGAAAAGGGCAATACGCTGAATATCCTGAGCAAGTTTTTTTGATTCATCTACTCTTGCAGTGAGCATCACATCAGCCAGCATCTTTTGCATATCACCAAGACGATGATCGCTGCCAGCGTTTTCCAGTGCCGCAACACGCGCGGCTTCGGCATTTTGGGCCAGATCAAGATAGTAGGTTTCAAAGCCGTTGACCGACTTGTCATCATTGGCATTGATGTGGATGGAGACAAAAAGGTCTGCCCCCACCTCATTGGCGCGTGTTGTGCGTTCGCGCAGGGAAAGCCCGGTGTCGTTGGTGCGGCTGTAAACCACGTCAACCCCGTTGGCTTGCAGCAAGCGGCCGAGAGTCGTGGCCACGTCCAGGGTGACGACACGTTCAAGAATGCCATTGTGGTGGGTGCCAGGGTCACGGCCACCGTGCCCGGCGTCAATGAAGACCGTGCGCACCGTAAGGCCCAGCTGGCGGGCCATGTCATTGACATGCCGTGGCGCGTCGGAGGCGTTTGCCTGGTCACGCGGCTGGTCCTGCCCGGCAAAGCCCGCTCCGGCGCCCTGACGGGTGGGCAGAGGGGCATTGCCCGCCGCCACGTGCAACACTATGCGGCAGGGATTGCTTTCAGCCTGTGTGTCAAAGCGCCGTACATCCCTGAAGCTGAACTGCATCACCGCGCCGCCGCCCTTGCGGTCGCGCACGCGGACGGATTGCAAAAGGCTGCCCTTGACCGTAACGCCCTGGCGCACGTCCTTGACGACGGAGGCATCGTCAAATTCCAGATACAGGCTGGAGCCTGCGCCTTTTTTGCCTTCTTCCAGCCGGGCGCGATAGCGGGCCGGAGAAGAAAGATCCAGCACGATTTCCACGGAGTTCTTGCTCAGTGAATTCCAGGAAAGCGTGTGGACTTCAGGGGGTGTGGCCGGGGCGGGAGCTGTGCCAGCTTTGCCCACAGGCGCGGCGGCAACGTCAGTCCCGCCGGAAAGGCGCTGGCGTAGGGTTTTGGCCTGCGGCAGCATGTCGCCCTGCGGATACAGGGTGGCGATGGCGTCAAGCAGCTCAAGGGCTTCCTGCGGCTGGTTCAGCCTGTCTGCCTCAATGGCTGCGGCCTGAAGGAGGGCGTCGTCCGCCAGAGCGCTTTTGGGAAATTCCTGCGCGAGGTTCAGATACAGGTCACGTGCCTGGCGGTATTCCGCTGCGAGGTGTGAGCAGTTGGCAAGGGACTCCTGGCTTGAAGCCGCACGAAAGAGCGCGCCTGGCGATATGGCCCAGTTTTTACGGCTTTGATAAATAAGCAGAAATTCCGCCGCCAGATCTTCCCAGGGTTGTCTCCAGCAGGAGCGTACCTTGTCGGCGCTCAGGCTTTCCATATCGGCCTTGGCCTTGCGGTAGCGCGGCAAGATCTGATCCTGGGGCAGGAGGGTGGCCGGGGCAGCCGCCAGAGCGGTGGAGCCTGGCACCGATTGGGTTGGCGCAGCTTGGGTTGGCGCAGATTGGGCGGGCGCAGATTGGGAGGGCGTGGCAGACGCGCCTGCATCAGCGCGCTTTTTATCCTTGTCCTGGGCAGAGGGGCTCGACGCCTGGTCTTCAATGGAAGGCCTGGCTTCAGCAGTGGCGACCTGTTTGGCTTCGGGGGCCGTGCGTCCCTGCGCGGAAGCCAGAAGGGTTTTTTCCAGGGCCAGGGCTTCGGGCAGCATGTCGCCCTTGGGATACTGGGTCTTGATGCGGTTGAGAAGTTCCAGCGCGCCCTTGTCATCCTTGAGCCAGGCCGCGCGGAGTCTGGCGGCGTGAAAAAGGGCGTCGTCGGCAAGGCGGCTGTCGGCGTGGCGCATGGCCACAGCCTCGTAGCACTCTATGGCCTTGCGGGCATCGGCCTTGGCAAAGGAGCGGCGGGCGAGTTCCTCAAGGCTTTCCGCAGCGCGAAAAAGCGCAGCGGGGCGGTTGGGCCAGCCGGGATCGGCATCATAGATGGCGCGAAATTCCGCAGCCAGCTTTTCCCAGGGTTCACGCAGGTTGGCACGTTTTGCATCCAGGCGCAGCGTTTCAACGCCGGCCTTGGCGGTATCGTAGCGTTTGCCCGTGGGCGGCAAGGACGTGTAGCCTGTGTCATAAAAGAAAACTACCAGCAGGCAGAGGGCCAGCAAGAAAAACACAGGCGGGGCGAGGCGTCTGACGCCGTACCTGGCCTGACCTGAGTCCGCACCTTGCCCTTGCGACCTGCCCTCAGGCGCATCCTTGGAAGGCCGCGGCGAGGGGCTCCGGGATTGCGTCCGAGGCTGTGCAGGGGCCTGAGCCGGGGTTGGGTTTTCTTTGCGGGCCACTGTTGTTCCTTGCTTGTGCTGGTGTTCGACTGTCATTTTGGTGACAGAGTGCTGCCGCTTTCCTTGTGCCTGGGCCGGGTCGCCCGGAGCAATGCAATTTTTATGGTGCTCTTGTCGCGTTCTGGCGGCTGCGTGAGCCGCTGTTCGCTACTGAGGCGAAAGCACTGTAAGTCTGCGCGGTTAATCGCCGCAGTGAGCGCGTCTTAAATTTTGGGAATGTATGCGCTCAAAGTTCATCTGCTCTGGAGGCATGCGGGCTGCGGCCCTGGTTTTTTGTCGCCGCGCATACGCATTGCAAGCATATTTGCACAATATATGCCAAAAAAGATTGACATGCAAAAAGAGCGTGGCGCGGGTTTATCCCCGCGCCACGCTTACAGTTACGTCTGGTCAGCCTTGCGGCTGCTGGCGAAAGCCTTCGCGCCCTGTGAAGGTCTTTATCCTAGAAGAACTGGCCCATGCTGAATTCGATTCTGCCGCTGGGCATGTCTTTGTCGTAATCCTGCACCATGGGGATGCCGTAGGCTATACGAAGGTCGCCCATGGGTGAACGCCAGCGAAGTTCCAGACCAGAGGAGGCGACGATGTACTTGTCCACGTCCTGGCCCATGGTCTTGGAGTCGATGTTGAAGCCGGAGTCCACGAAGGGCACGATAGCCAGGCCCAGTTCCTTCTGGAAGGTCCAGATGTATTCGAGGTTGGCCACGCCCATGCGGTCGCCGCCGATCTGTTCGCCGCCGTGCTTGTAGTCACGCGGCGAAAGGTCGGAATAGGCGTAACCACGGATGGTATCCATGCCGCCGACCCAGAAGCGTTCGAAAACGGGGACCCTGCTGTCGGTGTTCTGGAACACGCCACCAACACGCCCACGCAGGTGGATTGTGTTTTGCGGGTTAAACGACCAGAAGCCCTGCCAGTCGGCAACGGATTTGACGAAGTTGTCCGTACCGCCGAGGCCGCCGCCGCCGTATTCTGCCCACAGGCGGGAGATGGTGCCCTTGGTGGGACGTTCCTTGCTGTCGGTTGTGTCGCGCAGGATGCGTCCCGAAATGGCGCTGGTCCAGTTGATGCCCTTGTAGTCCCGGATGTAGGGAGAGCTGGTGTTGGACACGTCATAGAGGTGATAGCGTTCCAGACGGTAGCCGGCGCCCACGGAGGTGTATTCACCGATAGGATACCCGAAGCGCACGGTGTCGCCTATGGTGTCCTTGGTGAAGTTGTCCCAGTAGTCGTGGGTGTAGTAAATGTCGTTGCCGAAGGAAAGGTCGGTGTCATAGACGCGCGGGTTGGTGAAGGACAGGGTGCCCGACGTGCGCCGCCAGGAGAAGAAGCCCTGCAACTGCAGCCAGTAGCCGCGACCGAAGAGGTTGCGCTCCATGATGGAGGCGCTCACGCCCACGTCATAGTAACTGGAGTAGCCGATACCGCCCATGATGGCGCCGGTATTGGCTTCCTTGACCTTGACCTTGAGGTCGACTTCGTCTTCCTGCCCGGTGGGGATGATCTCCATATCCACAGCGCCGAAGAAACGCAGGCGGTTCAGGCGCTCGTTGGAGCGGCGCAGCTTGGCGCCTTCATACATGTCGCCGTCGCCGAGGCGCATTTCGCGCAGGATGACGTTGTCGCGCGTTTTTGTGTTGCCTTCGACCACCAGGCGGCGGATGAAAACTTTCTGCTTTTTGTTGACAACGTAGCCCACATCCACCTGATCGGTGCCGTCGTCAGCCTTCATCAGTTTTGTGTCCACTTCGGCGAAGGCGTAGCCGTAGTCGGAGTAGTAGTCGGTCAAACGCTTGGAGTCTTCCTGCATGACAGTGAGGGAGAAGTACTTGTTGGACTTCTGCCAGTCGTCCATCTGCACAACTTCAAGCATCTTGTCTTCGCTGTCGATGATGTCGCCCGCGAAAACCACGTTGCGTACAGTATAGCGGGGGCCTTCGTTGACCACATAGGTGACGTAGATGCCGTCATCCTTGTAATCGACCTGGGGTGCGCTCACCTGAATGTCAACATAGCCCTCGTTAAGGCCGAAAGCGGCGATGGCGTTGGTGTCGCGCTCAAGATATTCTTCCTTGAGCACACCGGTTCCTGTCAGCCACGAGAACATGCCGCGCGGCTTGAGGGCCATGTATTTTTCAATGTCGCCCTTGTTCAGGGTCTTGAGGCCTTCGATATTTACTTCTTTGACGTAGAGCTTGTTGCCTTCGTCCACATTGATGACGAGTACCGCCCCGCGGCCGCTATGGCGGTCTTCAAGGCGGTAGTTGGCCTTGGCGAGATAGTAGCCTTCCTTGCGGTACAGCTCTGTAATTTTCTGCAGGTCGTCGGAAAGCACCTGCTCGTTGAGCACGTTGCCGGTTCTGGTGCCCATGGCCGCAAGGACGTCATCCTTGCTGATGCCCTTGGAGCCTTCCACCACGATGCTGTCGATGCGGGGCTTTTCCACCACGGTAAAGACGAGCACATTGCCCTCAAGAGTGGCCTGAACGTCGCTGAAATAGCCCATTTCCCAGATGCGCTTCACCTCTTCGTTGATGGCGTTGGCATCGGGAGTGTCGCCCTTGCGGATGGTCAGGCGCATGAGCACGGTGTCCGGGTCCATAACATTCATGCCGCGCACCTGCACGTCGGCAAGGCCGCCCTTGGCGGCAGCGGGCGCGCCCATGGGCACGAAGCCGGGGCCGTTGTCTGCCAGTTGCGGCGCGGGAGCGGCGTTGGCCTTGGTCATTTCGGCCGCGCGGCTCGCCAGGGTGCTGGCACAGTCGCTGAGGGCGACCAGGGAGTTGCGCTCAAAACCCGCAGGCACGGCTTCGCCCTGCTGCACGGGAACAAGGCGCGTATCCATGCTGAAGCCGTCGCCAAGCTGGTTGAAGCTGCCGTATATGACAAGCTGCGCGCCAGCCTGACGGCCCAAAGTGCGCGCCGTGGCAAGATCAATGTTCTCGCCGTGGCGTTGCTGCAACTGACGCGCCGTATTCATCGGCACGACATTCATGCCGTTCTGCTTGAGCTGGTCGGCAATGATCTGGGGCACATCTCGGGCGGCATTGGGCATATCGGGCCCGGCATTGACCTGAAAGGGCAGCACAAGAACCAGAGGCCCCTGGGCTGCTTTCGCTTCGCCGGGCGCAAGCTGCACAGCGCAAACCAGAGCTGTAATGCAGAGGATGTTAGAGAGAAGATTATGCAACATTTTTTTCATACAGTGTCCCCGCTTTCAGTTCCAGAGTGCGGCCCATGCCTGCGGCCAGCTCCCGATTGTGCGTCACGACCACGAGTGTCATGCCCAGTTCGCGGTTAAGTTCGTTCATGAGTGTGCCCACCTGCGTTCCGGTGCCTTCGTCCAGATTGCCGGTGGGCTCGTCGGCCAGCAGAACTCGCGGGCGCATCAGCACCGCGCGGGCAATGGCCACCCTTTGCCTTTCGCCGCCTGAAAGCGTGGAAATCTTGCTTTCCATACGAGCCGAAAGGCCCACGCGTTCGAGCATTTCGCGGGCCTTGGACATGATGACGGCCTGGCGTTCACCGCCGATTATGGCCGGCATGGCCACGTTCTCCACTGCCGAAAACTCCGGCAAGAGATGATGAAACTGAAAAACGAAGCCCAGCGTTCTGTTGCGGAAGGCCGCCTTCTGGTCAGGCGTCATGCGCGCCATGTCCTGACCGTCAAAAAAGACAGCGCCCGTACTTGGAGTATCAAGAGCACCCATAAGATGCAAGAGGGTGCTCTTGCCGGAGCCGGAAGTTCCCACGATGGCAAGGGCCTCGCCTTCTTCCACGACAAGATTGATATTCTTGAGAATTTCAAGATTTTCACCTGGCGCAGAAAAGATTTTGCTCACGTTGGAAAATTTGTAGAGTGCGGACATGGCTATTCGTAGCGCAGGGCTTCCGCCGGTTCAAGGCGGGCGGCCTGGCGTGCCGGGTAAAGGGTGGCCAGAAAACACAGCAGCATGGCGCTGACCCCGACGATGATCACGTCGGTGGGGGTGATGCTGATGGGCAGATGGTCAAGCGTGTATACGTTTTCAGGCAGTTTGATGAACTGGTAGCGCTTGAGCAGCCACCCCAGCGAGAGGCCCAGGGCGTAGCCCAGCAACGTGCCGATGACGCCGATGATGCTGCCCTGGAGCATGAATATGCGCCGTATCATGCCGCGCGTCGCCCCCATGGACATCATGATGGCAATGTCGCGCGTTTTTTCCATCACCAGCATGACAAGGGTCGTCACGATGGAGAAGGAACCGATAAGCACGACCATGGTCAGCAGGATGAACATGCCGATCTTTTCCAGCTTGAGGGCCGCAAAGAGGTTGGCGTTCATTTCCATCCAGGAGCGCACGTAGAAGGGCGAGCCAAGCTCGGTGGCCACGCGCGCCGAGGTCTGATCCGCCTTGAAAAGGTCGTCAACGGTGAGTTCCACGCCGGAGAGGTATTTGTCCGGCAGGCCAAGCACATCGCGCGCGGCAGCCAGGCTCACAAAGGCCAGCGAGGAGTCGTATTCAAACATGCCTGTCTTGAATATGCCCACCACTTCAAAGGGGCGGATGCGCGGCGCATAGCCTGAAGCCGTCTTTTGACCGGATGGCGAAAGCAGGTTCACGCGGCTGCCTTCCACAAGGCCCAGCCTTTTGGCCAGTTCTTCACCAATGATGAGCCCTGGCGTGCCTTCCCTTTGCAGGGCGGCTGCCGAGCCTGTACGCATCTGGCGTAGCATGGAGAGCACGTGCGGGCCCGATTCCGGGTCAATGCCGCGCAAGACCACGCCTTTTACGCCGTTTCCGGCGGAGAGCATCACTTCTGTGTAAATAAAGGGGGTCGCCCCTGTGACGCCCTTGACCGAGCGGATGCGATCCAGCAGGCCGTCGTCATTTTCAAAGGCCGACGGCAGATAGGACATGACAATGGCGTGCGCGTTGGCGCCAAGGATCTTGTCGCGCATGTCGGTGGTCAGGCCGTTGTATACGCCCAGCACGACCACCAGCGCGCCCACGCCGAGCGCAACGCCCATAATGGACATGAGTGAGATTATATAGATGAAGGTCTGTTTGCGCCTTGAAAAGAGGTAGCGCAAGGCTACGAAGAGTTCAAATGACATTTGCGGCATAGTGGCCCAGCTTGGCGGGATATTCAAGAGATTTTTTAGAGGGAAAGGGGCAGTGGCACGTTTTCTGCGGCATCAGTCGGCAGCATCCTGCTGGGCGTCACCCGTACCGGCGGCGGTTCCGGCGCCCGTACCGGCGGCGATTCCGGCAGGGCAAAGGCGCTGTCAGACGAACGCAGATTACCATCGGGATACCTTCTCAAAATTCAAGGCACGCGCACTACAGCGCGTAACAGCGCAAATAAACTGGCTTGCGCCTCCGTAGCGAACGTCTGCTCACGCAGCCGCCAGAGCGCGATGCGAGCAATGTAAGCGATAAACTGCTCTGCGCGCGCGGGGGCAACAGCGGATAACAGGTTGTTTTTTCTCATGGGGCTTTGCCCGTAAAACCGGGGCTTGTCAATGTCCGCAGGGCAGTGGCGGCCCTGTTTTTTTTGCGCAAGGCTGCCCGTACGCACGGCTTTGGCATGCCCATTTTTTGTGCGTGCGATCATGACGCAAGGGTGTGGTTGTCATTTTTTTATGACAATTGTCATTTTACCATGAATGTCTGTTTTGGGCGTGTGATGTTTTTCTCAAAATGTGTCTGTAATCACAGTTAAAATGAAAACAGTGATCTGGCACAGGAATTGCTGTAGCGGCTTCAATACGAAAAATCTGTTGGCATATGGTGTTATTGCGGTGCTGTGCTTCATGACTTGCAAGGCGTTTATTACAACTCTTCTTCTTTTCTTTTGATGGAGGTTCAAACCCATGCCCTATCCACGAAAGCGCGTCTGGATCATAGGCTGCGTAATTTTTGTGGCATGTGTGGCTCTGGCTGGCGGCGGAGTGGCGTACACCTCCAGTACGGACTTTTGCCTCTCCTGTCATGAAATGCGCGTTTATCAGGAAGAGATGCGTTTTTCATCACATGCCAAGGACGCGCAGGGCCAGGCCATTGGCTGCAAGCAGTGCCACATCCCCTCGGGCAACATCGCCCGCATGCTCGGCGCCAAGGCGTGGCTGGGCATCAAGGATGTGTGGGTGCACTCCGTTGATGGCGGTGATGACCTGAACAGGGCGGCCATGCAGCCCGTGGCCCGACGCTTCACCGATGACGCCAATTGCAGGGCCTGTCATCAAAACCTGACCAAGAACGCCAAAAACGACGGGCCTGTCTCCGAAGAGGGCAGACTGGCGCACGAAAACTATGAGGGCAAGAACGGCCAGTCCCGCAGCGGCTGCGTGGGGTGCCACCGCAATCTTGCCCACCTGCCCGTGTTTGACGAACGCATACCCGCCAACCACACGTTCGCTCAGAAAATCAAGGAGATGCGGCCATGAAGTCCTGTAAGATCCTGATCGGTTCCCTGCTGGCCCTGCTGGTGCTCGCGGGCGGCTATTTCGGCTATATGGCCTGGGCCTTTCCGGCCGAGCGCTGCGAGGCGGCCAAACACCTTGCTGCGCCCAAGATGGAGGGCGACTGCTACAGCTGCCATGCCAAGAGCACGCCGCGTCTGGCCCAGGAGTGGTACGAGAGCAAGCACGGCGTCACCCTGGTGCGTTGCCAGACCTGCCACGGCATGCCCGACGGCAAGGGGGCCATGCCCTTTGCTCGTAAACCCGGCGTCGAGGTGTGCGCGCGCTGCCACTCGCTTTCCATACAGCGCATGGAAGCCAAGTTCGGCAAGCGTGACGACTGCGTGAGCTGCCACCCCTATCATCAGAGCCCCCTGCATGGCCGGGCTTATGAATATCGCATGCCTTCCAACAAGACGGACCTGTGATGCGAGCCGGCAGGGCTGACTGCGGCGGATGCGGGGCTGTTTGCCCCGGTTTTCAGCGCACAGCCTTAACGGCAGCCATGGCCCGGTCTTCGTGAAGAGGGCAGGGCGCTTTGGGACGCAACGGACCCTTACGCCAGCATAATAGCGAGGTTGAACACATGAGTACTTCACGTCGTGATTTTCTGAAATATTTTGCCATGTCGGCCGCCATGGCTGCGGCTTCGGGCACGGGACTGACCTCATTGGCCCATGCGGCCGACAACAAGCCCGAAAAATGGGTCAAGGGCGTGTGCCGCTATTGCGGCACGGGCTGCGGGGTTCTTGTGGGCGTCAGAGACGGCAAGGCCGTGGCCATTCAGGGCGACCCCAACAACCATAATGCGGGCCTTTTGTGCCTCAAGGGCTCGCTGCTCATCCCCGTGCTCAATTCCAAGGAAAGGGTCACGCAGCCCATGCTGCGCCGCCAGAAGGGCGGCAAGCTCGAACCCGTGAGCTGGGACGAGGCCCTCAACCTCATGGCCACAAAGTTCCGGCACAGCATAGACACTTACGGGCCCAACTCCGTGGCCTGGTACGGCTCCGGGCAGTGCCTCACAGAAGAAAGCTATGTGGCCAACAAGATTTTCAAGGGCGGGTTCGGCACCAACAATGTGGACGGCAACCCCCGCCTGTGCATGGCCTCGGCCGTTGGCGGCTATCTGACCAGCTTCGGCAAGGATGAGCCCATGGGCACCTACGCCGACATGGATCAGGCCACCTGTTTTTTCATCATCGGTTCCAACACGTCCGAGGCGCACCCGGTGCTTTTCCGCCGTTTGGCCCGCCGCAAGCAGGTGGAGCCGGGCGTGAAGATCATTGTGGCTGATCCGCGCCGTACCAATACCTCCCGCATAGCGGACATGCACATCGCTTTTCGTCCGGGCACAGACCTGGCCTTCATGCACAGCATGGCCTGGGTCATCATCAATGAAGAGCTGGACAGCCCGCGCTTCTGGCAGCGCTACGTCACCTTTATGGATGCCGAGGGCAAGCCTTCTGATTTTGAAGGCTACAAGGCTTTTCTTGAAAACTACCGGCCGGAGAAGGTGGCGGAAATATGCCGTGTGCCCGTCGAGCAGATTTACGGGGCCGCCCGTGCTTTTGCCGAATCCTCCGCCACCATGAGCCTTTGGTGCATGGGCATCAACCAGCGTGTGCAGGGCGTTTTTGCCAACAATCTCATCCATAACCTGCACCTGCTCACCGGGCAGATATGCCGCCCCGGGGCCACGTCGTTTTCGCTCACAGGGCAGCCCAACGCTTGCGGCGGCGTCCGCGACGGCGGCGCGCTTTCGCATCTGCTGCCCGCCGGGCGGGCCATCCCCAATCCCAAGCACCGGGCTGAAATGGAAAAACTGTGGGGCCTGCCCGAAGGACGCATCGCGCCCGAACCGGGCTATCACACGGTGGCCCTGTTCGAGGCCCTCGGCAAGGGCGACGTGAAATGCATGATCATCTGCGAGACAAACCCGGCCCACACCTTGCCCAACCTGAACAAGGTGCACAAGGCCATGTCCAACCCCGAATCCTTCATCGTCTGCATTGAGGCCTTTCCCGATGCGGTCACGCTGGAATATGCCGACCTCGTGCTTGCCCCGGCTTTCTGGTGCGAGCGCGACGGCGTGTACGGCTGCGGCGAGCGCCGCTATTCGCTTATTGAAAAGGCCGTGGAGCCTCCGGCCCAGTGCCGCCCCACGGTCAATACCCTGGTGGAGTTCGCCAAGCGCGCGGGCGTGGACCCCAAGCTTGTGAACTTCAACAACGCCGAGGACGTCTGGAACGAATGGCGCATGGTCTCCAAGGGCACCACCTATGATTTCTCCGGCATGACACGGGATCGCCTGCGCAAGGAGTCCGGCCTGATCTGGCCCTGCCCCAGCGAGGATCATCCCGGAACGTTTTTGCGCTATGTGCGCGGGCAGGACCCCTGCGTTCCGGCGGACCATCCGGACAGATTCTTCTTTTACGGCAAGCCAGACGGCAAGGCCGTGATCTGGATGCGCCCGGCCAAGGGCGCGGCCGAGGAGCCGGATGCCGACTATCCTTTGTACCTTACGTCCATGCGCGTCATCGACCACTGGCATACCGCTACCATGACGGGAAAGGTGCCGGAACTGCAAAAGGCCAATCCGTCTGCCTTTGTGGAAATAAATGAAGAAGATGCGGCAAATTCTGGCATCAAGCACGGCGATAACGTCATCCTGGAGACGCGGCGTGACGCCATGGAGCTGCCCGCACGGGTCAGCGACGTCTGTCGGCCCGGCCTTGTGGCAGTGCCGTTTTTTGACCCCAAAAAACTGGTGAACAAGCTTTTTCTGGATGCCACCGACCCGGCGTCGCGTGAGCCGGAATACAAGATATGCGCCGCGCGCATTCGCAAGGCATAGGGGGGCGTATGGCTATAGCGGGTGTTGTGGTCAGTTGCCTGCGTGAACATTTGCTGCCGCTGTGCAGCGAACTGCGGGCAACCAGGGGCGTGCTGGAAGTGCAGGAAGTGCCGGATGCGGACAAGCTGGCCGTTGTGCTGGAAAGCTCGTCACGGACGCTGCAGGGATATCTGGAATACGTGAACGGCCTCCCCCATGTGTTGGCCCTCGACGTAGCTTTTATCAACTATGAGGATGATATGGATAGCACCGGGCACATGCCTTGCCCGCCGCATCGGCCCAAAGGGCATGGGCCGTCGCCGGTGGTGGAAGGCGCGGGTGAGGGAGGGCTCCAATGAGCCTGCTTCTTCCGCCGCTGCGACCGCCTGGCGCGGCGGCGGAAGAAGATTTTTTGCGCCAGTGTGTGCGTTGCGGGCAATGTGTGACCGTATGCCCGCACAAGAGTCTGGAACTTATGGGCGGCATCGGGTCATCCCGCCGGACGCCGCGTGTCGTGCCGCGCGAAACGCCCTGTTACCTCTGCATGAAGTGTCCGCCTGTCTGCCCGTCCGGCGCGCTCAACGCCGCCGTCACGGACATGGCGCACGCCGGAATGGGGCGGGCCTACATACTGAAAGATCGGTGCCATAACTACACCAATGGCGTCATGTGCATGACCTGCTATGACCGCTGCCCCCTGCGCGGTTCGGCGGTGGTTCTTTCAGACGGGGTGACGCCGGCCATAACCAGGGCCTGCGTCGGTTGCGGCATCTGCGAGTACGTGTGTCCTGTGAAGGCGGTGGAGGTGTGGCCCGCATCTTCCCGTCGCAGGCCCCTTAACGCTGTGCCTACGCTGGACGTTCCAGGGGGCGGCGTATGAAGTGGTACACTCTGGCGCGTCGGTGCGCCCAGTTGTCTGTTCTTGTGGTGTTCTGCATGTTGCCCTGGATCAATGGGGCGGGCTTTGGGCAGATCAGGGGCAGTCTGTTTTCCCTGCATTTTTTCGGACTTCCCTTTGCCGATCCCGTGGCCGCACTGCAGGTGGCGGCTGAGGGAATGATGACCGCCGGAGCTCTGCTGTGGGGGGCGGTCTGTTCCCTGATTCTGGCTCTGCTTTTGGGGCGGGTATTCTGCTCCTGGGTGTGTCCCTACGGTTTTTTGTCCGAACTGCTCTACAGCCTGGCCGGGCGGAGGATACGGCCCAAGGCCGTGGCAAAGCGTGAAACTGCCGCCACGCAGCATGCCGTGGCCTTTGCCGCCAAGGGGTGTTTATTTTTGGCGGGCCTATCTCTGGCCATCTTTCTGGAATACCCTGTTCTTAACGTGCTGGGCATGCCCGGCGAACTTTCCCTGATTCCCGTACTGGTATGGCAGGGCGCGGGAGCGTTGTTTCTGCTGTGGGCGCTGGCTTTACCCGCTGCGGCGCTGGTGCTGGAAGCCATAAGCGGCAAGCGGCTGTGGTGTCGGTACGTGTGCCCACAGTCCGTGCTGCTTGGAGCAGCGGCCCGCTGCCTGCCCGCAAAAGCGCCGGGCCTGCGCATTGGCTGGACTGCCACGCAGTGCAGCTGCCGGGGGGAAGTGCCGTGCAGGGCCGCCTGCCCGCTGCAACTCAATCCCAGGCGGCCGGACGGGCCGGAACGGCGGGACTGCACCGTTTGCGGCGAATGCCTGCGGGCCTGTGAAAGCCGGGGCGGGGCGCTGGGATGGAGGGTGTTCCATCGGCAAGCCGAGCGGCCCGAAGAGTGAGAGTGTTTTTACTGCACGTGCCTCCAATGCGTGCCCACCACGGAAAGAGGGCCGTTCCCAATGGAACGGCCCTCTTGAATTGGAAAAGTCTTGGAGGTGGACCTGGAAATTAAATCTCGGGCCGCAGCAGGGGGAAGAGGATAACCTCGCGGATGGAGGCCGAATCCGTCAGCAGCATGACCAGCCGGTCAATGCCCACACCCTGTCCGGCAGCCGGGGGCATGCCGTATTCAAGGGCGCGCAGGTAGTCTTCGTCCATGCTGTGGGCCTCGTCGTCTCCGGCTTCCTTTTCACGCACCTGATCTTCGAAGCGCAGGCGCTGGTCAACGGGGTCGTTGAGCTCGGAAAAGGCGTTGGAAAGCTCGCGTCCGGTGATGAAAAGCTCAAAACGGTCGGTGATGCCGGGGTCCTTGTCGTTACGGCGCGACAGGGGCGAGATTTCCGTGGGATAATGGTAGATGAAGTGCGGCTGGATAAGCTTGCCTTCAACGTCAAGGTCAAAAAGCTTGGCGTGCAGTTTCTGCAGGCTTTCGCTGTCGGCGGCCTTTTCGCCCTTCTGGCGGATGTAATTTTGCACCTGAGTGTAATCGTTGTAGAACTCAGGCTGGTGTCCGCCAATGACGGTGAGCGAATCGTAGAAGCTCATACGCGTCCATTTGCCGGGCGTGAGATCTATCATATCGCCCTGATAGGGCACCACGGTTGTGCCGCACGCGCATTGGGCCAGATGGGCAAAAAGCTCTTCGGTAAGATTCATGAGGTCTTCAAACGTGGCATAGGCCCAGTAAAATTCACACATGGTGAATTCGGGGTTGTGCCGCGTGTCGATGCCCTCATTGCGGAAGCTGCGGTTGAGCTCAAAAACCTTTTCAAAGCCGCCCACCAGCAAACGCTTGAGATACAGCTCCGGCGCGATGCGCATGAAGAGGCCGATATCCAGCGCGTTGTGGTGCGTCTTGAAGGGGCGGGCGGTCGCGCCGCCTGCCAGGGGCTGCATCATGGGCGTTTCCACTTCCATAAAGCCCCTGTCTTCCATAAAGCGGCGGAACTCGCGCACGATAAGGCTGCGCTTGAAGAATATCTCGCGGGCGCGCGGCGTGACGATGAGGTCTACATAGCGCTGGCGGTAGCGCGTTTCCATATCCTTGAGCCCGTGGTATTTCTCGGGCAGGGGACGCAGGGAGCGCGTGATGAGCTTTATTTTGCGACAGGCGATGGTCAGTTCGCCCGTCTTGGTGCGGAACAAATGCCCTGAAACACCGACGATATCGCCAATATCCAGCTTTTTCACCAGATTGTGTGTAGCTTCGTCAAGGTGTTCGCGCGTTGCGTAACACTGCACGCGGCCCGTCTGGTCCATGATATGGAAGAAGGCCACCTTGCCGAAGGAGCGCAACGAAACAATGCGCCCGGCAATGGCAACGACGTCTTCCTGGCTTTCGAGGGCTTCGCCCTCCAGGTCGCCAAATTTGTCCAGTACCCAGGAGATGGAGTGCTCTTTTCGAAAATCATTGGGAAAGAGGGGCACGCCCGCATCCAGCAAATCGCAGGATTTAACCACGCGGTTTTTTACGACTTCATTAAGTCCTTCGCGGCTGGCGAAGCTTTCCAGCATGGGCATGAAATAGCCCGCGTGCTGCGACTTGGTGCCTAATTTGATGGTAGGCTTTTTATTCTTCTTTTCCCGATTTTCCACTGAGAAACTCCTGAGATGCCTAGTCTTAAAGGATTGTAAGGGTATGCCATTCACAGAAAGGCGTCAAGGACGGCGTAGGCAATGCTTTTCGAGCGCCCGTGGGGCCTGTTGCCCCTTGAAGTTCGCGTTGGTTGCGTATATAGCAATGCTTTCCAAGACAACATCCGCAACGGCCCTGCCAGCGGTACATTTCCGCAAGGATTACCACATGCACAAGTATACTGCCTCATTTCTGGGGCGCGACTGCCCCGGCGTTGTGGCCGCGGTCAGTCGTATTCTTGAAGAAAACGGCTGCAATATCGAAGAAGTGACCCAGACCATACTTTCTGGGGAGTTTGCCGCCATATTTGTGGTGGCGGCTCCTGACGGAACAGATGCCGAGAGTCTGCGCCAGAATCTCAGCGCCAGCCTGGCCGAGGCCAAGGTTGACCTGTCGGTGCTGGTGCGCCCCGCCATCAAGGGCCAGTGGGGGCAGAACCTGCACTGCGAGCCTTTTGTGGTCACTGCCGACGGCCCGGACAAACCCGGCCTCATCGCGGCCATGAGCCGCGTGTTCGCCCGTCATGACGTGAACATTGAAAGCCTCAAGGCCATTCTGGGCGAAGGCGGAACCAACCGCGCCCTGTTTGTTTTTGAGGTCATGGTGCCCGACTCCGTGGACCTCGGCCGCCTGCGCCGCGAACTCACCTGTGAGGGTCAGAGCCGCGATTTGCGCGTGAGCGTGCAGCACCGGGATATTTTCGAGGCCGTCAACCGCGTCAATTCTTTTTAGCCAAGGCGGAACTGCGGGCTGGCCGGGTTTCGTCGCCAGATCTTCGTCGCCAGATATTCGTCGCCAGGTCTGCGGCGTCAGGTCTTCGGGACAGCGCCCGGCCCAGGGCCCGGCATCAGAACTCGGCATCAGGACTCGGCGTGAGGGCCAGCGAGAGGGCCAGCGAGAGGGCCAGCGTGAGGGCCAGCGTGAGGGAATGTCCCTGCGGGCTGTAGGCCCAATGCGCGCCCACGCAAGAACCACTGTTCAAGAATTATTGTCAGACACGTCTGCAACCATACAGGATTACAGCCATGCTTTCCGAACGCGAAGTCACAAGCACTCTGAACATGCTCCGCAACGAGCATCTTGACGTGCGCACCGTCACCCTGGGCGTGAGCCTGTTTGATTGCGTGAGCCACGATCTTGACCTCTTCACCGCCAACGTGCGGGCCAAACTGCGCCGCTACGCCTCACAGCTTGTGGCCGTCTGCGACGAGGTGGGCGACAAGTACGGCATCCCCGTGGTGAACAAGCGCATCAGCGTCAGCCCCATCGCCGTGGTGGCTGCGCCCTTTGGCCCTGACGGCATGGTGCGCGTGTGCAAGGCTCTGGACGAAGCCGCCAAGGAAGCGGGCGTGGATTTTCTGGGCGGGTTCACCGCTCTGGTGGAAAAAGGCTTTGCCAAGGGCGACCGTGCCCTCATTGAAGCCCTGCCCGAAGCCCTTTCGCAGACGGACCGCATCTGTTCGTCCATCAACGTGGCCTCCTCGCGCAGCGGCATCAATATGGACGCCGTGGCCCTTATGGGGCGGCAGATCCTCAAGGTGGCCGAAGCCACGGCGGATCGCGGCGGCATTGGCTGCGCCAAGCTTGTGGTCTTTGCCAACATTCCGCAGGACGTGCCCTTTATGGCTGGCGCGTATCTTGGCGTTGGCGAGCCCGATGTGGTCATCAACGTGGGCGTTTCCGGCCCCGGCGTGGTGAAAAAGGCTCTGGATCGCGCCCGCGAGGCGGGCCATAACGGCAAGGGCGGCCCCCTCACCCTGCTGGACATGGCCGAAGTCATCAAGCGCACTGCCTACAAGGTGACGCGCGTGGGCGAAATGATCGGTACTGAAGTGGCCACCCGCCTGGGCATCCCCTTTGGCGTGGCCGACCTTTCCCTCGCGCCCACACCGGCCGTGGGCGATTCTGTGGGCGAGATTTTTCAGAGCCTCGGGCTTTCCAGCATAGGCGCGCCCGGCACCACTGCCGTGCTCGCCATGCTCAACGATGCGGTGAAAAAGGGCGGGGCTTTTGCCTCATCCTCGGTGGGCGGGCTTTCCGGCGCGTTTATCCCCGTGTCCGAGGACTCAAGCATTGAGGCGGCGGCCACCGCAGGCATACTCAGCCTTGAAAAGCTTGAGGCCATGACCAGCGTGTGTTCCGTGGGTCTGGACATGATCGCCATCCCCGGCGATACCCCGGCGGCCACCATTTCCGGCATCATTGCCGATGAAATGGCCATCGGCATGATCAACCACAAGACCACGGCCGTGCGCCTTATCCCCGTGCCCGGCAAGGGCGTCGGCGACGAGGTCTCTTTTGGCGGGCTGCTTGGCAAGGCCGCCATCATGCCCGTGCCCGGCGGCAATGCCGAAGATTTCATCGCTCTGGGCGGCCGTATTCCTGCCCCCATCCACAGCCTGAAAAACTGATTTTCCGGCCGTGCACGTCACGGCCGCCGCATAATCACTGATTGCAGAACATCCCGCGCACGCGGGATGTTCTGTTTTTGCGTGGCAACAAGGGTGTCACGCCACGAAATGCGAGCAGGCAAAATGCACGCACTATGAGATCGCGCTGCACCCGCGTGCAGCGCAGAACATGCAACCTTTTTTAAAGTCTGACTGCTCTAAAATGAAGATTTTTTGGACGATTGCTGCAGGGCCGCCGCTCCCGCCTTGGCCACTGTGGTGTCGTCCACAACACTGCCGCCGCTGACGCCGATGGCCCCAACGACAACTCCGCCGCGCACCAGCAGTTCCCCGCCGCCGAAGATGGCGAGTCCGTTATTGGTCACCTCGATGCCAAAAAGCTCCTTGCCGGGCTGCGCGGAAGCGCCCAGTTCGGCCGTGGACATGTTGAAATAACGGGCCGTCTTGGCCTTCTTTTGGGCGATATCTATGCTGCCAAGAAAGGCTCCGTCCTGGCGGGCGAAAATTTTAAGGTTTCCCCCCGCGTCCACCACGGCAATGTTCATCGGAACGGCAACTTCCTTTGCTTTTGATGCGCGGCGCGAAAAATCGCGCCCACGGGCGGTTATAACTAGCAACGCACGACATTACACATGAAGCAACGCAATTACAAAAGGCGGGCCGAGGCACCGCCTTTTTTTGCGCCGTAACTGCTGAAGAGCTACTTACCCAGGATTGCCCATGCACAACGCATGTCCAAGTAGTCAGCCCAAGCCTGAAGCATTTTACGCCGTTCTGCCAATAACTCTGATCGCTGGTATGCAGCGCGCACTTGGTTTTTATCAACATGGGCAAGCTGCCGCTCTATCACCTCACTAGCCCAACCCATTTCAGACAGCGTTGTCGCCGCCATCGCGCGGAAACCGTGGGCTGTCATGATGTCCGGGCCATACCCCATCCGGCGTAACGCCAAGTTGATGACATGCCCAGTTTCATGCCGAGTTTTATCCCACCGCGATGGGAACAGCCACGGAGTTTGCCCTGTCACTGGGTGCAACTCCCGTAGAACGTCCAATGCCTGACGTGAAAGAGGCACGTTGTGTGGGCGCTTCATTTTCATCTTTTCTGCCGGAATGCGCCATGCCGCCGTATCCCATTCGATTTCGTTCCATGCAGCAGAAGACAGTTCGCCGGGCCGGACGAACAACAAAGCCGCCAATTTTAGAGAACAGCGGCGCTGTGGGGTGCGGTAATGTTCTATACTGGCCATGAGTTGACCAATTTGACGCGGCTCGACAATGGCCGCTCTAGGCTTGCACTTATGAGGAGTCAAGGCCCACCCCAGATCACGCGATGGGTCACGGTTCACAAAGCCACAGGCGATGCCGTATCGCATGATCTGTGATATATGAGACTTGACCTTACGGGCCACAACAAGGGTGCCCCGCTGTTCAATACGCCGCAAAATAGCGAGGATGGCTGGGGAGGAAATTTTTGCTATGGGCTTATCACCGATCCACGGCATGACCTCGCGCTCCAGGCGTCTCCAAGACTCCTCGGCATAATGAACCGACCCCTGAACCATGTACCGCTTCCACCACTCGTGTGCAACGGCAGCAAATGTAACTATAGATGCCATAAGTCCTACTTGTGCTGGGACTTATCGGCAAGTCACCAATCGCCCAAACGAATATCTCCTGTCAGACCGTGGCAATGTCAAAAAAGCCTGTCAGCGGCTGGCCGAGCTTCCTGGTCATATCCGGGCATACGGCCTCAAGCTGCGCAACTATCTTGCGGGCGGCGGTTCTATCTATATAGTTGTTGCAACCGTCAATTTTGATCCAGCGCCGATTGCGATAACAGCGCGTTGCCAGCACCAGGCCGCCTGTATCAGCAGTCAATCCACGGCACGGGCCGGGCAGATATGTGCGCGGATGCAGCAGCGCCGCCAGACCGTGATCGTTGACCGCCTGCCCGATGTGGCTGCCCATGTCTTTGATTGCCGTAAGCACGTTCAGCCCCCAGGGCCATAACTCACCCTGCGTAAACAGGCAGTCCTCGGCGATAATCCGCGCGCCACGGTGTGCCCAAGCACCAAAAGCCCGCACGTCAAATGTCTGGCCAAAATCATGTACCCAGCAGCGGCGCATAATGACCGTTGTACCGTCCTGGGCTTCAGGGCAGCGGCGACCTGCGCCAAGGATAACGCAATCCTCCAGCTCCCAGCGGGCATAACGAACATCATTGCCGGGGTGATCGCCGTTACCTGCCAGCACAGCTTTGATGCCACCCAAGATAACCACACCGGATAGCCGGACAACCGCACCGTCAACCCCGCTCAACACTTCATCTTGAACGGCTTTAGGGCAGCGGCGAAAATCAAATATACGCTGGCACACTTCTGTGGTCTGGTGATTGGAACCATACACAGTCAGCCCGTCTTCCTTAGGAGAAGCAGGGCCTGTACATACACCGCCGACAATCTGATTGATTATGCCCATAGCGATGCTACACGGCGTAGCTGACGGTAATAGCCTGCACGGCTTCCGATGTGGTAGCCGCATCTACGGCTGCCAATAGGGTGTCTCGGCGGGCAGCATGAGTCTTCATGATAAATGCGAATCCCTCGGCATCCTCGGAGGCAAAGGCCGCCGCACCAATGGTAATATCCTGCGCTGTCGGGCTAGCCGTGGGCATGGTCAGAGATGCTGCTACAGCTGCGTCATAACTTGCCGCAATATCCGCCGTCTTGGCTGCCTTGGCCTCGACCAGCAGCTCTGAAGCGGTTTTTGCAGGCCGCTCGGTCAGTGCACCATCCGGCAGAGGGCCGGGCTTGGTCATGTGGCGCGCGGATACGGCGTGAGTGTCTTCCGGCAGCCAGTATTCGGTCGCGGCCTGACCCAGCGCAATGTCAAACAGCGGCGGCTGGCGCTCGCGGTGATCGTCCACCATCGCCCATACATTGTCTATCCACTGAGGCCAAACGCGATTCCACGGCTGTTTCGGCGGTGCTGTGTATGTGGCGTTGTGGGGCAACAGGCCATAATCTTCGACCTCTCCGGCGAAGTAGCCGTCAGCAGTATATTGGTAGGCTTTAGCCATTTTTTGACTCCTTTGAGATTCTTATATTTTTTCAGCTCCCGGCGTGGGAGACGTGGATGGCGACCAAAGCAGAGAGCAGACAGGGTCATGCGTCACGGGCGGGGGCGCAGGTTCTGTGACTGGAGCATTCAAAACCACACAAGTTAGCACGTATGCTGCGGCGGGCAGCGCGTACCCCACACAAAAATTAGAACTTATCGCGTCCCGCGTTGTCCCCGTTGGCCCCGTGTTCGCACCGAAGCGCTGGGGTGCGCTCGCGTGCTGCTACTTGGGTACGCCGAGATAACAACAAGCCAACGCTCCCCAGGAGCGGGGCTGATTTTTGGCGGCGGTGGGGACTTCGTACGCGGACGAAAAATTAAGGGTCGTTTTGTACCATCCGTTGCCGCCAGCATATAATACACCCGCAACTCCCCGTGATTTATAAAATGAGCCAGAATAGCCCTGAGACACGTCTGACGTCTCACCGATAGAGCCAGACAAACGGCGTGTGGCATCCCCCTGCACGTCTCCCACGCCGAGAGCGTCATATCCAGCCGCTTCGGGATACATCCCGCGTACATCAGGCATGCGGAGAGAGCCTGCCCCAAAGTTAGGCGCGTAGTACGGCACACCACCGATACCATTCCAGCCCACAGTCGAGCCGTCAGCATTAGTATGCCATATCGCAGTTGACATGGCCTGCCATTCGGCTTCTGTCTTGCAGAGTTTCTGTCCTTCGGTGGTTTGCAGGTAGGCCCATATATCAGGATACACAGTGGCCGCGTTGGCGATAACGCCGCCCTGTGCAGGCTGGAATCCGGTTTTGAGCGTGGGATGGCGGAAATAGTAAAACTCGCCAATCTCATACTTTGACACTGCGGCCGTAAGCTTGCCCGTTTCATCAACTTTGATGGTGACGCCATCAGGCCGGTTGATGCCGTTTTTTTCCACGGTCGAGATGTTAAATACCGGCATCCAAACCCCGCTTGCGTCCCCAACAGGGTTCACGGGGCCGACAAAGCCGCCACCCTCGGCCGGGATCTCCGGGCCGGAGGGTTTCTTAGCCACATACTCCTGATAGTCAGAGCCGAGCACGTGGGCGCCGCGCAGATAGTTCAGGCCGGGGAAGGATTCGGACGCGCCTACCCACGGATAGACATTGCCAGACTGGGTGTAGAACGTGTGCCCAGACAGAAGGCGATAAATCTCGTTGAAGAACTTACGGTCAGGGGCGATGCCTCCGGCCTCAAGCTCGACCTCGGTAATAACGGGCCAGCCGTCCCGGTAGCTGAAAACGCCCTGGCCAGTGGGTGTCGTGTCGGGGATTGCCTCAACATCTGCACTATGGGCCAGCACGGCCCGCAGCAGATCAGGAATTTGCGGTATTGCCATAAGGCCTCCTTCTGGCAAAGGTTCCATGCCCGAAAGGCTTTAAGCCACTGCGAGCGAAACCAAAGGTTTTTGCCCTGGGCACATCGTAGATTTCCCATCCAACGCCTGCGGGCTTTGGGGCCACATCGTCTCGAGAAAGCAAGGCGCGCTCAAAAGGCTTGAGTGTGAAGTCAAAATAGAAACGCAGTTTCATGGTGCCGACATGCAACACCATCGCCGGGCCGCGCGACTCAAAAAACCACGCCAGAAGGCGGTTCAGGTCGCGCAATGAGCCGTCAGTAATATTTACTGCGGCCTTGAAAAATATGAGCAGCCGATACGCTTCATCGGCCAGACGGAAATTGGAATTGACGGCTCGGCGGTAAAACGTGCCCTGACCAAAGGGGCGCAGCGCGCTACGGTCAAACCCGAAGACAGCACCCGAGGCGTCAAGCTGAATGACGCGGCCAATGCCGACAATGCGCCCCCACACATCCAGTCCCCAGCCCGTGGCCGTGCGGGGGTCAAACACCTGCTCGTACAGTGCGGCGATATCCACGGATGGATCTACCTGGGCGTTGTACGCTGTCAGCAGGGCCAGCAGGCGCGGGCTGTTATCAAATTGCGAGAGGATGGTTTCGCGCCAGTTTTTCACGCACCCTCCACAACGATTTCGATGGCATCCCGCACCAGGCTTGGATGCTGATCGTTGAGTATTTGCACGAAGTTGCCAAAAGCGCCTGCACCAGCGGCGATTTCAACACTTATGAGGTTTACCGCGCCCGCGCTAATGACCGGACAAATGAAGCGGGACGCATACACACCCGCGCCGATCCTGATGCGCGTAACCTCGGACTGATGGGCCGTACCGTCTGAATTGGGGTACTGCTGCCCATAAAAGTCGGCCAGCACGTTGTCGCGGATCTTGGTTTCAACATCGGCGGGCAAACTGTCTGAATGGCGCAGCGTGACCTTCACCCGAAAGGCAAGTTCAGCCGTGCGCTGAAAACGTACCGTTTCTTTTGCTCCACTGGTCGCGTCAGTGTACTGGACAGCCGTATTGCCGTTATAATCACAGCCGCCGGACACATGGTTATACATGGCCTCGGCGATGGCGGCATCTTCGCCGCCCAGCACGGCAATGTAGACGCTGTGCGGGGCAAGAGTGACGCCGCCCTCGGTTTTCGGGGTGTCACCCCTGTTTTGCAGGGCCAGAGCGTCAATAACGCCTTCAAGGTTGGCCACTGCACCGTAAACGCTGGCCAGCATGGAACGAGAATTTAACGCCACGCTGGCTTGTCTGCGAAGTTCAAATTCCCGGCGCTGTTCCGTCTCCCGGCCAACAATGCCCGGTTCGGGGTTATCGACCGAATCCCAGCCGGGTTTTGCCTGTACAATGCGGGTAACACTGTGAGCTTCAACAGCCAGAGGGCCAGCTTCCAGCGCCGCAAAAGGCAGGGTAATGGAGCCGGATGCGGGAATGGTTCCGGAGGTCTGGCAAGCAAACAGATTGCCATTTACGTCCTTGACCTGGTCGGGATTGTCACTGGCATCACTGCCGTTTATGACGGTGCCCTCCAAACCCGTGCAAAGACATTGCACAACCGTTGCCCGGGCCGGGTGGCGAGTAATAAAGTAGATGGCCGCAAGGGCGTCCTGAAAAATGCCGTCAGCCTGCGCAGGGTCAAACTGGTTGGCCAGATGCAGCAACTGTGCATTTTTATCCTGCACGATGGCGGCCTGTGTGGTGATCAACTGTCCCTGGGGCGTGGCGGCATCGGTATTGAGGGTATTATCAAATGCCGCCTGCCAGGCGCTTGTCACGTCTTGCAGCACCGTGTCCGTTGTTGGGGCCACAACCCCACGCGCGGTAAATTCAAGGCTAGATTGTGACATTGACGCTCTCCCCATCAGACGTTGTTACCTTGATGCGCCCGGTCAGTACGCGCTGATCCAGGGCGTCCAGTTCGACACTGGCTTCAGCCACTCCGGGAACTTCAAGCGCGCGGCGGCGCGCCCGTTCCCTCACCAGCTCAATGGGTGGAAGGCTGGCAATCTCGCGGTCAAGATACGGCACACCTGCGGCGGTATTATACCACTGCTCACCCTGAAAAACCCGCTCATACGTGGACACGTCCTGTTCTATGCGGGCGGTGCCATCAACCGTGGCCAGACTGCCCCCGGGAGTGAGCGCCAGATCCCATTGACCCGTCAGCATCAGGCTTTTCATTGCGGTTCTCCGGTGCTGCCGCCGCCGGGCAGAACACCTGTGTGGGTATGGTGCATCTGCGATATGCCCCCGGCTGTCTGGTCGCCAGTGGAAGAAATCTTGCCATTGACCTGCAAATTGCCGTTGAGGGTAGATGTGGCCCCCTCGCCGTTCTGCACATCCGTGGGGGCATTGCGGATAATTCCCCCAGGCGCGGTTATGACTAGCTGCCCGCCCTTGAGTTCCATTTTACCGCCAGCGCCATCGTCCAGAGTGATGCCATCATCGTTGACCATCACATACCGTTTGGGCGCTTTATTCAAAAAACCGCCGATAAAAAAACCGTCCCCCTTGTTGCAAATACGGGCACTGCCGGGGTTGGTAGAAGCCCCGTCCCGCTTTTCCTTAACGGATTCCGTGTCACGCATGGCGTAAACGGCAAGCCCGATGTCACCGGGCTTGGGGTCAACAATGACGGCGTTTTCCCCACCTTGGGCGCGAAAATATGGCAGCCGGAACAAGGTGCCTTGCTGGTGGCCTTTTCCGTCACCGGCAACCAGATTCACCAGGGGCTGCACACTGACAAAGCCCACGGGCTGCACACCCTCGGCAGATACCCCCGTGACGCGCACGGGTTCTGCGGTATTGATGCCCTGCAAAGCCCTCTGTATGAGGAAATCAAGAGCATTAAGGTCAGATGCCGGAGTGGATGCCCCGCGCTGTCCCTGCACTACACTCATGACTTTCCGTCCTTCTGGTTTTGCTGCCCTGGGTAGGTTGCCTTGACCGCCGTTTCCCAGGAGGTCGCGCCTGGATACCCCGCCTGAAGCTTGTGCGACAGGCTTGATATCTGCCACAGGCCAGACGCCTTGGGCACCACGGATTCAATGCGGATAGGCCCGCCGAGTTTGCACTTGGGCTCGTAGAGCCCCTTGACGCTGATGCCATTGCTGTCAAATGACGGATAGCCAAACATGCCAGTATCCCCGCGCCACAAAGGCGTTGAGGCTCCGACATCTTCCCGCAGCATGCCAGGGGGTGCGATGATCATTTCACCGTCATCAACCAGCAGGGCAATGCGGGCAGCATCGGCTATCTGGCGGGCCTGTTCCATCGGGCCACCCACCCAGCAGGTATTACGAAGCGAAACATTGACCCCACGGTTAACGAAGGTAAGCCCCATCTGCCCGGCAATGCTTTGCAAGGTATTGCCCACATCCTGCGCGCCCTGGGCCGTGAGCGGCGGTACTGGCGTGAGCGAGGCCACAAAACCGGTAATGCAGTCACAATCAAAGGTTGGATCTGGCGCGGCATTGAAGTTGGGCACGGCGCTCACGATGTCGCCAGAGAACGCCAACGTCATGCCGTTCTGTTTGTCCCCGGCATACACGGCAATATGATTTTGGTCCGTCTTCAGGGGAGCAAAGGCCAGAGTGGTCAGGGTTTCCATATCTTCAAGCGGTAGGTTGTAGATACGGACTTTGGCCTTGTTCTTCTCTTTGCCGCCGGGCTTTGAGATTTCCACATCCATGCCAAGCCGGATGATTTTAGTATTGGCCGCCTGCCCGGTGCCAGGGTTGAACCCGCCCTTGGCCAGAGTGATGCGGGCCTCCAGCATCTTGGTTGTGTAGGATGTATTGGCGCTCATAATGTCCCTTCCTCATAGGCCTGTGCTTCATCCGCGTTAAGCCAGACAAGCCGCCAACGGTCACCAAGGCCCGTCCATTGCGGGTCTTTCGCGCCCTGCATATCGACAAACAGCAAATCACCTACAAATCCCAAACGGGGATAACGCAACAACAACGTGCCCTCACGGGCAATAATGCCGCTGACCACGGCAATCTCATTGATGGCCAGGTCAACAAACAGGGCTGCGCCGTTGAGGCCAACCATGCTGTTGGCCTCTGATTGGCGGGTGTACACGCGAAGGCTGCAATTCTGTCCGCCCAGCACGGCCTGTACGGTCTGGTTGGCTGTGGCGCGTAACGGAACGGTATTCATTACTTCCCTCCCAACCAATCTTTTGTGGCCTTCAGCCTACTTTTTTTTTGCACCTGTTTTTTTGTGGCATCATCGGCCTTGCCAGCCTGCTGTTTTCCTGAACTTTTGTTCGCGCCGTCCCCTGGCTGCTTTACCTGCTCGTTGGTGTATTCCGGGCTGACCTGCCGAACTTCCTGCAAGGAAAGGCTTACCAGCAGCCTGTCCACGCCGTTTTCGCGTTTGCGGTCATAGTCAAACCCAACAACGGTGTAGTCCACGAACGTGCGTTCCGGCGTAATGATACTGACAAGGTCGG
>NZ_JAVESS010000007.1 GCF_034006445.1 Desulfovibrio sp.
GCCCCGCCTTGCCGCCCGCCGGAGGCGGCCCAAACAACAGAAAAGAAAAGCTCCCGTGCCCGCAGGGCACAAAAGCCACCTCTCAAAGGACAAGCCCTGCTTCATTTTCTTCAGAGCGCCAGTCCGCTGACCTACACATCGCCGCCCGCCGGAGGCGGCCCAAACAACAGAAAAGAAAAGCTCCCGTGCCCGCAGGGCACAAAAGCCACCTCTCAAAGGACAAGCCCTGCTTCATTTTCTTCAGAGCGCCAGTCCGCTGACCTACACATCGCCGCCCGCCGGAGGCGGCCCAAACAACAGAAAAGAAAAGCTCCCGTGCCCACAGGGCACATGCCGTCACCTGGGCTATTGGTCAGCCGTAGTGTGCCCAATGTGTAACCGGGCAAAACAACCTTCACCATCATGGACGTAGTAACGCTGCGCGGCTATTGCTGCGGGAGCTTCCTCGCTTCGCTCGGTGATCTTCCTCCGCGCCGCGCAATGCAGCGCACGCTTTCACCTTGAATATAAGTTCGGTAAAGGCGTGTCATTGATTATTGGCTCCCGCATCCATCCAGCATGACGGGACTTTTTTTTTGACGGGTTTCGGCGTATTCTGTCTCTAACACAGATTAGTGATTGGAGTGATTTGAATGTCCATTTTCAGGCAAAAAATACATATATCAGCGCAGGATATCGACCGGCAGGGCCGGGTCAACAATGTTTGCTATGTGCAATGGATGCAGGACCTTGCCACAGCACACACCGCCGACAAGGGCTGGGACATGGCCCGCTATGAAGAGCTGGCGCAGGGCTGGGTAGTGCGTCGTCACTCTGTTGTCTACAAGCGTCCGGCCTTGCTTGGTGAAGACATTGTGGCTGCCACATGGATATCCTCATTCGCCTCCCGCCAGTGCATACGGCGTTACCGCTTTGTGCGTGAGTCTGATGATGCCGTGCTGGTTGAGGCCGAAACCCAGTGGGTATACATCGATCTCACCAGTGGGCGGCCTGTCAGAATACCAGATGAGCTCAAGGCCGTGTTTGCATGTATTGCTGACGACAATGGAGACAAAGATTTTTTGCTGGCGTAGCGCGAATTGCCCATGCAGCGCGTACACCCGCCAGAGCATGGCACCTAAAAATGTTTTGTTGACGAGCAACCTTTTAGTAAAAGGGGCTGATCAACCACGTCCCACCTCCTAAATGACTTAGTGAATTTTATCTTAGGCAAAGAGTTTTCTGATCCCAAGCTGGGGGAACAGCGACAGTCCTTCCAGCGTCACGCCATCGGTAAACATCTCAGTTCTATCTTAACAACATCCTTGATTTAAAATTTATTTGTATTGCCGTGTGGACGAACGGCAATGCTTGTTCCTTTGTTTCAGCGCAAAGGATTTTACGTGCAGGGCAAAGGGCATGTAAAAAAATATTGAGTAACAGTAGGGTGTTGAAAAATTAAATGCTCGGTGCTCACAAAAGTGTCGTCCATACTACATTGGCCAGTGGTGAACTCTGTCACAACCAAAATTATCCTCAATGGGAGGAAAATTCGTACTTCACGTGAACAGAGGAGTGGTTATGAGAACGAGGTTCAAACGCCTTACGCTTCTGGTTGTTGCCTTCGCTGTTTCTTTTGCCGTCAATGCGGTTGCCTACGAGCTTCATAACGGGCCCACGGGCGTATTGTATTACGAGAAAGACAAGTGTTTTAACGGGTATACACTATTCACTCCCACTGAAAAAAACAAAGTCACCTATCTTATGGATATGGAGGGCAATATTGTTCACACATGGGAAGTCAAAGGCGCTGAGGGTTCCAGTTTTCACTCCCGTCTGCTGCCCAACGGCAATCTGCTCCTGTTGCGCAACGTAAAGGATGAAGATGCCAACGCACAGATCGGTGGCTGGGCGGGCATTCTTGATGAAGTGGATTGGGACGGCAATGTGGTCTGGTCGTACCGCATGGCCGACAAGGATCATATCTCGCACCATACCTTTGACCGCATGCCCAACGGCAACACCCTGATTCTGGGTTGGGAGCGGATCTCTAACGACAAAATGGCCGCCAAGGGGCGTGACCCCAAAACCATCCCCTCTGAGCCCGTAATGATCAAGGGCAAGCCGCACACCGACTTCTGGGTGGACTTTGTGCGCGAAGTGGACAAAAACGGCAAAACCGTGTGGGAATGGCATCTTATGGATCATGTGGGCAAGGGACAGGACCAGCTCGACCCCAACTACGTCGTCCCCAAAAAAGTTGGAGTAGGGTACGACAACTATGACTGGTCGCACTTTAACACGGTGGAATTTGTGCCTGGTAAAGACGGAAACGATAAAGTTCTCGTGAATTCGCGCAATTTTTCCGAAGCCCTGCTTATCGACAAAAAGACTGGCAAAATTGAATGGCGCTGGGGCAACCCCTCGTCCCACGGCAAAGGCCAGGGTCCTACATGGTATGACGATCAGTCCCAGATCATTTTTGGCTCACATAATGCCGCTATGATTGGGGAAAACATGATGTCCATATTCGATAACGGTTCTGAGCGCGCCGAGCCCAACCGCTCCCGCGTGCTGGAAGTGGACATGACCACCGGCAAGATTGTTTGGGAATACGCGGCCAATGACGGCAACAGTTTCTTCAGTTACCGCCAGGGCGCAGCGCAAAAGCTGCCCAACGGCAACTATCTTGTTACCTCTACTCAGCACGGCCATCTTTTTGAAGTCACCCGCGACAAAAAGGTTGTGTGGGAATTCATCAGCCCCATCATGGAAGGCAAAAACACCCCGATCATGCTGGATGCCGAACACGTGCTGCGCACCCCCAAAGGCGTTCCTGTAACGCACATGTACCAGAACATGATCCATCGTGCGTACCGTTACGGCCCCGACTACCCCGGCCTCAAGGGCAAGGATCTTTCGCCCAAGGGCTATATCGTCACGGGCGGGCAAAAGTGGTTTGAAATGAATAAAAAGTAGGCGTGTCAGCAAAGGCGCACCGCACAGTATTGTAACCGGCGCGGATGTGAAAGCATCCGCGCCGTTTTTGCGACATATGAGGTTTGTTTGGTCACTATTGGAGTGGTTTTGCTTGCCTTTGTACTATTAAACAACGAGGATAAGTGCTCAACGCAATTTTTTTACTTTTGAAAGGTGCAGCAATGGACACTGCCTACGCGCAAAGAATTTCAATGTTAAAAGCGTCAGAAATACGCGAGCTTTTAAAGATTACCGAACAGCCTGATGTTATATCCTTTGCCGGAGGCTTGCCCGCGCCCGAACTTTTTCCCACTGAAGCCATCAGCAATATATGCGTTTCAGTGCTGGCGCACGACGGGCAAAGAGCCTTGCAGTATGCCACTACCGAAGGATACCTTCCTTTGCGCCAATGGATAGCGGGCAGAATGAACGCCACATTGGGCACTGCTTTTAGTGAGGACAATATCCTGATAACCAATGGTTCGCAGCAGGGACTGGATCTCAGCGGCAAGGTTTTTATTGATGAAGGCGACGTTATTCTGTGCGAAAGCCCCACCTATCTTGCGGCTATTACCGCTTTCAGGGCTTATGGCTGCCGTTTTGTGGAAGTGCCCACCGATGAGGACGGCATGTGCACGGATGATCTTGCCAAACTTCTTGAAACGACCACGCGGGTCAAGGCGATTTATGTGATCCCCAACTTTCAGAATCCCACAGGGCGAACCATGAGTTTGGAGCGCCGCAAGCGCCTTGCAGAACTGGCCGCCCAGCACAGGGTTATGGTTCTGGAGGATAACCCCTATGGCGAACTGCGCTTTGAGGGCGAATTTCTTCCGTCAGTGCAGTCGTTTGACAGAGATGGCCGGGTCATTTCCTTTGGGTCGTTCTCAAAAATACTCTGTCCGGGTTTTAGGATTGGCTGGGTAGCTGGCAGCAAAAATATCGTGCAAAAATACGTTCTTGTTAAGCAAGGCGTTGATCTGCAAAGCAATACTTTTGTCCAGGCCGTCATCGCCGCCTATCTTGAAAAACATGATATTGATGCTCACATCAAGAAGATCCTTGGCGTGTATAAAAACAGGCGGGATGTTCTGCTTTCTGCCCTGGGGCGTCATTTTCCGCAGGGTGTTCGCTTCACGCGGCCGGAAGGGGGGCTTTTTGCCTGGGTGACCTTGCCAAAATCAATGGATTCTCGAAGTATTCTTGATGCCTGTATAAAGCGCAAAGTCGCCTTTGTGCCGGGCGGGCCATTTTTCCCAAACGGCGGACAGGAAAATACCCTGCGCCTGAACTTTTCCAATATGGAAGAAGCCCGTATTGAAGAAGGCATTTCCATCATTGCTGATGTGCTCAACGATTATGTGGACAGCGCGCAGTAAAAGCGCGCTTTCCGGCAGGGTGCCGGGCCACGGAGCAGGCGCACAAAAAAACTGGAGGGCCATATGCCATTCGTGAATATCAAGGTGACAGGCGGTAAAGAAGCTCCCACTGCGGAGCAGAAGGCGGAACTTATCAAGGGCGCAACAGACCTGCTGGTGCGTGTGCTGAATAAAAATCCTGCCACCACCGTGGTCATTATTGAAGAAGTAGATATGGACAACTGGGGCGTTGGCGGGCAGAGCATCACCGAACGCAGAAAAATGGGCTAGCTATAAAGGGGGCAGTATAGGCAAGCCCCTTTGTGTCTCCGGCAAGGATGGAGGGCAGCGTCAGGATTTTCGCCGTACGGCCCGCAGGAAGCGCGACAAGGCCGAGCTGCCCAAAGACTTCCGCCCTCTGCATGGCCTGCGTCATTGCTATGCAAGGATGCTCATCAGCAGCTGCCAGGTTGACCTTTACAGTCTTTAAAAGCTGCTCGAACACAGAAGCCCGGCCATGACACAAAATATAGCCATTTGCGGGATGAGGCTCTGTGCAAGGCAGCCAGTGTCATTGATACCCGCAGGGATATCAGCATGCGGGAAAAAGGCTGAAAATTTACCCCTTGACGACTTACCAAAAAATAGTAAATACAGTATCAAAGGGCAGGACATGAATTGGACTGTGACCATTCTGAAGCGTGCGCGGAAGCAGATTCAGGATATGCCGCGCCCCGTATACGAGGCCTTGTTTCTTTTGGTCGCCGACATACAACAATCCGGCCCGGTACAGGGCCAGTGGCCTAATTATAGCAAACTTTCTGACAGTCGCCACCATTGCCATATTAAAAAGGGCAAGCCCTGTTATGTGGCCGTATGGCAGGTGACGGATAAAAAGATCAAACTGATCGAGGTGCTTTATGCTGGAACGCACGAAAAAGCCCCCTATTGAAACGGTGCCCCTTTCCTTCGCGGTTCCCCCGGCGCTGGTTGCAGAAGTGCGCGCCTTCATGCGCCTGAAGGGCATTGCCGAAGAAAAGGAAGCATATTCCATTGAGGAAGTGTTCCCCTTCAGCAATGAGGAAAAGCCCACCGTTTATCTGCGGGGCGCGCGCTATCGGGAAGACTTGACCCAGGTGCAGCTTGCGGAAGCAACGGGCATCCCCGCCCGCCATATCAGCGAAATGGAAAACGGCAAGCGCCCCATTGGCAAGAAGAACGCCCGGCTTCTGGCCGATGCCCTGAACATTGATCCCCGTCGCTTGCTGACGGTATAGCATAAACATACATAGTAGACCTTGCAGGTCTTTTGAAAGCCTTCTCGATTCGTCGAGAGGGCTTTTTTGCGTTCTGCCAGTACGTGACGGGGGCGATATCATCCATCTATTTTAAAAAGCACTAAAATTTCTAGTTAGTGACAGCTAGGCGCGGAACTTCATTATAGCGTGTGGAGTCGGGCGGCTAAAAAGAAATGGGCAAAATTCAGGAGAAGATTTCTGCGTAGTCGGCAGGTTAAAGAAATTACGCACGGAATGCCATGCTTGAAGTTATTCCACATTGAGGAATGTTGTGGCTCTCATGTCAATCCCCACTTTGACTCGTCATCCCTACCCATGTCGCGCTTTGCTGCGCAGGCCCAAAATCTCATGGTACAGATTAATCAATTTGGATGATGGGCGCATGTCGAAAGTGGAGATTTTTTCATGAACCAGCGGCAAAAAGTATGTCAATCCCCCGGTTAGCTGTTCCTAGCTGTACAGAGCTGCACACGGGGAAAACCGGGTGGTGCATTTTGCACAAAAGAATATCGAAGATGGAGGAAGAGGGGAGAGGCTAAAAATAAGTGGAGCAAACTGGGAAGGAAAACCCTGTCAAGTAGGCTTAGACGCTTCTTAGATACCCTGCGGTGTGTCAAAGCAAATAACCCCCAAAACGCATGTTACGTTCAATGAAAAGAAAGGGTGCTGCCGCAAATAGGTAGAGCGTAAAAGAATGTCAATGGTGCTTATTGCCGAAATAATCCGGCTTATTCCCCAGGATCTATAAGGATTTCAAAAAGCCGTGATAGCGTTTTTTCAAAACATGGAGGTAATTTTTATGCAGATTCGTGAAAGTAACTCGGGCACAAAGCCCACCGGGAAGAATGCCTTGCAATTTGGAACCAATCTCCAAACTGCTGGAGAAGAACAGACCGCTGAGATTACTGGTTTTACGGTTAAGTCGCTCCAACAGCGCAGGTGGCTCGGTAAGCCATCCGCCTTCCTCAAGGTCGGACGTCTGGTGCGTTGCGCCAATGACGCCACCGGCTTTGCACGTAATTTTGAAAGACTGACCACCTTGTTTTTTGCTAATGTGGAAGATTCTTTCACGAAGATGCTGACCACGGGCAAGATGAACTTTACGGACTTTATCAGCTCTTTAATCAACAATCTTGCCCGCCTCGCTATCCGTCAATTCATCCTTGGCCCGCTGGTGAGTGGCCTTGGCAGCCTGATGGGGGATATGTTCTGTAGCTGGACAACAAGTTCCGCAACCTCGGGCGCGATGGCTGATGCAATTGCGTGGGTAAGCGGTTCGGCTTTGAGCTTGACGAACCCGGCGACCCTGGCACTTTTTAGGTGAGGTTATTGTACAAGAAAGCCAAGGTCGAAGGGAGTGAGCATAATAGCCCGAATTAGCCACCAGACGGGTTGAAACAAAAATCCCGGCTCAAGTTCATGGGTCGGGATTTTTTGCGGCCTTAATCCGTGCTGCGGGGGGGCAAACCTGTCCAGATTCCCTCTGCCGGGCAAAAAGGAGGGCTGTTACAAATATGCGCCGACCAGGAGGTTAATCGGGCTTTTTTTGCCTGATTGTTTTTATGATACTGTGAATTTATTTAATATATTTAATGCACCGCCTCGGTCTGCCAACAGTTCATAAGCCCCATTATGGTCAGGCGTGGCAGAAAGAGGAGCGACCTCGCCGGTAGGAGCAGCTTGTTATGCGTGCGGGAATGGTGCGGGGAAAAGTAAAAGCTCTTACGGTGTTTCCACCGTAAGAGCTTGATTTTTCTGGCGCGCCCGAGAGGAATCGAACCCCTGACCAAGAGCTTAGAAGGCTCCTGCTCTGTCCAACTGAGCTACGGGCGCGTGATCCGTATGCCATTGGCATCCGGCTTTGTGGCGCACCACTATAGGGAGAGCGCCTCTGCTCGTCAATATCTTACTCTGACGACAGGCATGTCCGATCTTACGCTGACGAAAGGCATATTCCGGCAGCGGGTTGGCTGCAAGTCGCGACGCTTCTGGGCCCTTCCAGGCCCTTTTAGGGCGTGACTCGCGGTTTGGGCTCTCCCGACCGTACAGATCTGTTTCGTTTTTCTGCCAGCCATGCGCTGTCAGGCTCTGTTAATTGCCGAAAACAAGCGGCTCTTCAGCCAGGGTTGCCACCATCACGGCCTTGATGGTGTGCAGGCGGTTTTCCGCCTCTTCAAAGGCCATGTTGCGCGGCGATTCAAAAACTTCGTCGTTGACTTCCATGCAATCAATGCCGAACCGCTGGAAGATTTCTTCGCCAACGGCTGTGCTGCGGTTGTGGAAGCTCGGCAGGCAATGCAGAAACTTGCAGTCGTCATTGCCCGTCAGGCGCATGGTGTCGCCAGTGATGCGGTAGGGAGTGAGCAGTTCTATGCGCTCTTTCCACACATCGTCAGGTTCGCCCATGGAGACCCATACGTCCGTTGACAGAAAGTCGCAGCCACGAACGCCGTCTTCAACGCTCTCGGTGCGGCTGATACGGGCCCCGGTTTCTTGGGCGATCTGGCAGGCAATTTCATACACCTCGTCAGAAGTCCACAGCGCCCGAGGGGCCACAGAACGAAAATCCACGCCCAGCAGGGCAGAGCCAACCATAAGCGAATTGCCCATATTGTAGCGCGCGTCGCCGAGATAGGCCATGGTCTGACGGTTCAGCGGCTTGGGGCAGCATTCGCGCATGGTCAGCATGTCCGCCAGAAGCTGGGTGGGATGCCATTCATTGGTCAGCCCGTTCCACACCGGCACAGAAGCATGTTCGGCCAGCGCTTCAACCCTTTCCTGGCCAAAGCCGCGGTACTCGATGCCGTCATAAAAGCGGGAAAGCACGCGGGCGGTGTCGGCCAGCGACTCTTTTTTGCCCATCTGCGAGCCGGAAGGTCCAAGGTAGGTTATGTTCGCGCCCTGGTCATACGCAGCCACTTCAAAGGAACAGCGGGTTCTGGTGGAATCTTTTTCAAACAGGATGACAATGTTTTTGTCCCGCAAAAACTTTGGCTCCCGGCGCGTTTTTTTGGCCTGCTTGAGGTTGGCCGCCAGGTCCAGCAGATAGGTGAGATCTTCCGGCGTGAAGTCGGTTTCCTTCAGAAAGTCTCTTTTTTGCAGTCTGTTCATGCGCTGTTCCACCTTTGAATGGAGTGATGGGCCTGCCGTATGGTAAAACGGGCCGGCCCTGCTGTGCTGATTAAAGCCGTTTTTTTGCTGCCGTTTGCGCCGTCAAAAGGGCGCGGGACGTCATAGCGGCAGAAGCATGGCTATTTCGTCACAGCAGTAGAATTTGGGGCATTTGCTGCATTCGACCCAAACGCTTGGGGGCATGTCGTCCCTGTCAAATTCCTTGAAGCCGCATTTGGCGAAGAAGTCCGGCACGAGAGTAAAAACAAAGACTCTCGGCAGGGCAAGGCTGCGGCAACGCTCCACCAGCATTGACACAAGACGCCTGCCAAAACCCTGTCCCTGGCAGGACGGATGCACCGCCACAGAGCGGATTTCGCCCAGGTCGGCCCAGAGAACGTGCACGGCCCCGCAGGCCACGATGACATCGCGGCCGCCGTCCGCTGCGGGCGCTGTGGCCACCATGTAGTCCTGTATGTGTTGGTACAGGTACTGGGGGCCACGGGCCAGCATGACGTTGGCCGAAGCATACTGGTTGATAAGCGCCGACATGCCGTGCACATCCTCAACCGTAGCGGGCCGGATGACCAGCTTTGAAAGGTCGCTTATGCAGACATCGGGAACAATGGGCCTATCATCAGCGCCTGAGCGCGGAATGGCGATGGGCATCTTTTTTGCCTCTGGTTCTGGGGGGTAAAGAATTGAAAACCGCCAGCCTGTGAAATGCCTGGCGGCAGGCACAACCTGAAAAACGCAAGCCGTAAACGGCGAAATTTTGAAACAAAGATTTCACATAGCACTATTGCTTTTTGGGCGCAAGATACTTTTAGGCTGGCTGGGTACTGGCGGGGTATTGGCGTGCTACTGGCGTGCTACTGGCGGGGTGCTGCGGGAGACTGCGGGGTACTGCGGGAGACTGCAGCGGCTGCAGGTGCAGGCCGCGTCGCAGTGCGTAAAACTTGGCCGGATGGCGTGGGGGGCAAGCCCAAAGCGGGCGGCCGTGGCAGCAATGCACGGGCTTTGTGACAGTGCGGTGTGCAACTATCCAGACTTACAGATGTTTACTTGCGCTAGTCTGCGGGCAACCGACGCGCCCTGGCGTGTGGTAACCACCGGGTATAGGTATACGCAGACGCCGCTGCCTGGAGCAGTATCACTTTGAAAAAAAGTACACGTCTCACACTGCACGAGGGCGCAAAGCGTTGTAGCATGGTGTGAATTCCGCCAAAAGTCGTATTTTCGACAGAGTGGCAAATTGAAACGTAAAGCATTGCAACGTTAGGGAAGCACTGATTCAAGAACCTTCTGGAAACGCGTAGTTATTTTCTTTGGCAAGGCGCGATCTTTTGTTGAAGCAGGAGTGGGCTCTTCCGTCCTCGACTGTTTCAAAAAAGTGAAGCAACGCGCCAAACGGAATAACTACGCGTTTTCTTAGTCTGCTCTAGCTGCAGAGACTGAGGGCATGCTCGCAGATATCTTCAGTATAAAAGCGAAAGGCGCTTTCTTCCGCAGTTTTGGCCACAAGCAGTGCGATGCTGGCCCTGTTTATCATTTCCATAAAGGGCAGTTCTTCTTCCTCAATGGCATCTGTCGTGTAAATGCCCGCATGCAGGTGAAGGGGAAAAACATTGGAGGGCTCATATGCGCCGCGCTCTATCTCGCTGGCGGTATGCGCAAAGGTGGCGATCAGGCTTTCATGGTCTGTAAAAGGCATAATTCCGGCAAAAGTATCGCCAGTGATGTGACAGCAGCGGGCAAGCGGGCCACGGCAGTTT
Source organism: Desulfovibrio sp. (assembly GCF_034006445.1). Classification (NCBI taxonomy): domain Bacteria; kingdom Pseudomonadati; phylum Thermodesulfobacteriota; class Desulfovibrionia; order Desulfovibrionales; family Desulfovibrionaceae; genus Desulfovibrio; species Desulfovibrio sp. The sequence goes on from NZ_JAVESS010000007.1 coordinate 10,501, forward strand.
TTTTCAAGTATGCGCGCAATGCGCCGCAATTCTTTGTCGCCCGCCTTGACCCCGAGCATTTTGTTGTAGAACTTGAAATTCTTTATGTCTGCCAGCCAAACGGCAAAGACCGTATCCGGATTTTTTCGCAAAAGTTCTGTTGCTTCCAGTTGCAGACGATGACTGTTGATGCCGCCGGTTACGGGGTCGACAAAAGCCAGCTTTTGCAGTTGGCGGTCGCGCCATTCTGTCAGCCGGTATACGCGCCAGGCCAGGAAGAGAAAGCAGATCAGCGCCAGAATGGTAACAACGCCTCCACCGTACAGCAGCAGGGGAGAGACGAGATCCAGCGCGTCCAGCGGCACCGCGCAGAAAAGAAGCCAGTTGTTGCTCTGAATGGGGTCAAAAGCCGCAAGATACTGTTTATTCTCATTATGATACAAAAAATAGTGCCTATGGCCCTGAGCCAGCTTGTTCAGGGCTTCCTGGTGGTCGGCTTCATTCACATGACCAAGGTCAAAAATGTTCTCCACGCCGCTGGCGGGGCCACGGTCTGAGGACAGAATAAAGTGCCCCTGAGCGTCAATCAGCCCCGCAAAGCCTTTGGCATTGAAAAGGGGCGTGCTGAGAATATTCAAAAAAACGTCCGCCCTTGTCAGCCCGATCAGTACATGGCTGACGTGCTCATCACTGGGCACGGGCACAGTACAGTAGATCACCTGACCTGGGGCGTAGGGATTTTTGCGGGGAGGGGAGAGAGCCGCTCCTCCCGCAAGGGCCGTGTGAAACGATTCCTCTTCAGAGAAGTCCACGTTGCGGGCGACAATGCCCTGCGCATCAGCCACATCGCCCAGGCCCGAGGGGGTGATGAGTCCGATGTGTGTAAAGCTGCTGTTGTTGCGGATTTCTTTATGCAGCGGAAGCGTTTTTTGCTGCGACATGTAGCTGACTGTGGTGGCAAGGCGTGAAGGGTCTGAAAATTTTGCGCCAGCTGGCGTTGCAGCAGTATTCGCAACTGCGTTGTGGTTTCATACAGGTGTATTATGTTTACCTGCTCGATCTGCCTGGTCGCGTGCCGCAGCAACATGAGGCTGCAGACAAGGAAAAGGCCGCCGACAATAAAGGCTATGGCGTAGATGCGTTTAATCTGCTGCTTGCTTCTGTACATGCCGATCCTCTACAGAATGATATGTATAGTAAATACCTTAATCTATTTATTGGCAAGAGATAAAACAGCCGTTCCCATCTGTAAAGAAATTTCTCCTTTTATTTTGCTATATTACCTAAAGTTTTTAAATTATTCGAACGTGCGGGTGGCATCTGTTAGCACACGCAGATGCGCTGCAGCGCTTGCCCGTCCTGCTTTTTGGATCAACGGGAAGGTATGTGTGCGGAAGCACATATTTTTATTTTTTACGCAGGCAGACTCCTTAAGGCTTGCCGCCCAGTATATACTTTTGTGCACTATTTGGGTGAACTGCAAAAGGTGTAAATTTTTAGCAGCAGGGCACTATGCGCCTTTTTTATCATGAATTTAAATAGATTTTCTTATAGTTGTTTTATTCAAGTGTGTTATGAAGTCATGACATGGCGATGTTGAGATTTTCTTGTCGGCAGATTTTTACGGCCTAAAAATTTCTGTTCTTTTCCAGTATGTTATTAATGCTGTTTACTCTTAACCATGTGGTGCGGTAAGATACAAGCAGCGCAAGCGAAAGGCTGTTTGATTGTGCAAACAACCTGCAATGAACGGATGCCTCAGTCCTGCGGCCTGGCGGATACAGGCGGATATAAGGCATGGCCCCGCCCAGGTTGCCAGAGACATTCATTTACCTCTGAGGATTATTTTATGACGCAACAGTTTACCCGCAGAAAATTTCTGCAATCGGCCTGTATCACCCTCAGCGCGCTGACGGTGAGCGCCAGCGGCCTTGACAAGGCCCTGGCTGCCGTTACTGGTATTGGCCCCATGGCCACATGTGATATCCTTATAATCGGCTCGGGCGGCGCGGGATTGCGCGCCGCTGTGGCCGCCATGAAAAAGAATCCCAAGCTCAGCGTGGTGGTGGTCAGCAAATGCATGCCCTCCCGCAATGCCACCTGTATGGCCGAAGGCGGCATCAACGGCGTTACGGATTTCAGCAAGGGCGATTCCTACGAACTGCACTGCTATGACACCGTCAAGGGCGGCGACTACCTTGTGGACCAGGATTCCACGCTCAAGTTCTGCGAGCAGGCTGGCCCCACGATCCTGGAACTGGACTATCTTGGCATGCCTTTCTCCCGCACGGAAGACGGCAGGGTAAAGGCCCGGCCTTTTGGCGGCGCGTCCAAGGTGCGCTGCAACTATTCCGCCGACAAGACTGGCCATATTGTGGCCCATGTCTGTCTGGACGAGGCCCTGACCCATGGCGTGAAGTTCCTCATGGATTACGAACTGCTGGATCTTGGCGTTGACAACGGCCGTTGCGAAGGCGCGGTGCTGCGCAACATCCGTACCGGAGAAATCGCCCCGGTGCGCGCCAAGGCAGTGGTGCTGGCCACGGGTGGGTATACCCGCATTTTCTGGAACCGTACGTCCACCCCGTACATTGCCACTGGCGACGGCGTGGCGGCGGCCCTGCGCGCAGGCGTGCCTTTTGCGGATCCGGAAATGATCCAGTTCCACCCCACTGGCGTGGTGCACGGCGGCGTGCTTATCACCGAGGCGGCGCGTGGAGAGGGCGGCTACCTGCTCAACAACAAGGGCGAGCGCTTCATGAAAAACTATGCGGCGGCCAAGATGGAACTGGCCCCGCGCGACATCGTGGCCCGCGCCATTGAAACCGAAATCCGCGAAGGCCGTGGCTATGGCCATGGGCTGGAATCCTATGTGCTGCTGGATCTCGTGCATCTGGGCAGGAACAAGATCATCAATGACCTCCCGCAGATCCGCCACGTCGGCAAGCTGTTTGAAAATATAGACCTTGTGGACAAGCCCATGATCATCCGCCCCACGGCGCACTATTCCATGGGCGGCATTGCCGTGGACAAGTTTGATGACATGTCCACCCCCATGCCCGGCCTGTTTACCGCTGGCGAGGCTTCCTGCGTGTCCATCCACGGCGCCAACCGTCTGGGCGGCAACTCGCTGGCCGATGCGGTGGTGACAGGAAAGATCGCCGGAAACGGCGCGGCTGCCTATGCGACCACGGCTGATCAGAGTGCGGGCAAGGGCCTGGCCGATCTGACGGAGCAATGGCAGAGCCGCTTCAAGAATGTCACGAGCGGCGGCGACGCCAAGGCTCTGTATGCCCTGCGCGAAGAAATGGGCGCACAGCTCTGGGACAACATGGGCATCTTCCGTACCGAGGCCCAGCTTGCCTCCCTGGCGGGCACCCTGGACGAGATGCGCTCGCGCTATGCTGCCCTGCGCGTGCCCAACGCCAACCCTGTCTTCAACTCCGTATTCACGGAATACGTGGAGCTGGGGAATATGCTGCAACTGGCTCAGGCCGCCTGCCTTGCCGCCACAGAGCGCAAGGAATCCCGCGGCGCCCACACGCGCGAGGACTATCCCAAGCGTGATGACGTCAACTACCTCAAGCACAGCATGGTCACCATGGATGAAAGCGGCAAGCTGCACATGGGCTGGAAAGATGTGCAAATCACCAAATTCAAGCCTGAGGAGCGGAAATACTGATGGCTACCCTTATTATTGACCGCTTTGACGGCAAAAAACACTACGAGCAGGCCTACACCCTTGCCACCGACGATGTGGCGGGCAAGACGGTGCTCAATACCCTGTTGTTCATCAAGCAGACCCAGGACCCCACGCTGAATTTCACGGCGTCCTGCCGTTGCGCCATTTGCGGCGCATGCGGCGTGAGGGTCAACGGCCATGCCATTCTGGCCTGCGACACCAAGATGGACGACCTCATGAAAACCTATGGCACGGATACGTTCCGCATCTCGCCCCTGGCCAATTTCAAGGTCATTTCAGACCTTGTGGTGGACTGGGAACCTGCTGTGGACAATCTGCGTAAAATCCATCCCGGCATGGTGGCCAAGTCCGAGTTTTCCGAGAAGGAAGGCTGCCGCCAGACCCAGGCGGAATTTGACCGCATCAAGAAGCAGTGGGACTGCATCATCTGCGGCTGCTGCGCTTCGGAGTGCAACAAGCTCACGGCCGACAACCGCGATTATATGGAACCCTTCGTGTTCACGCATGCCTGGCGTGTTGCCAATGACTCACGCACCAAGGATCCCCTGCTGCACGGCAAGCCTTCCGTGGCTGGCGGTCTGTGGAACTGCGTACACTGTCAGGAATGCGCCAACCGTTGCCCCAAGGGCATCAGCTCCGCCGACGACATCGCGGCCATGCGCGCCATGGTCATGGCCAAGGGCATGACCGAGGGCGTTGGCCCCGCCCATGCCAAGTCCTTCTATACGGACCTGGTGGACGATTCCGGCAGGCTTAATGAAGTGCGGCTTGCCCTGCGCACAGAGGGCGTCAGCACCCTGAGCAGAGCGGGCATGGCCATCACCCTGCTGCGGCAGGGCAAGATGAACCCGCTGGAAGTTTTCGGCGGCGAAACCATTGAAGGGCACGATGCCCTTGTGAAGATGATTGAGGCGGCGCACGCCGCTGCGAAGGAGTAACCGTATGCAGACCGAATATGCCTTTTTCCCCGGCTGCGTGCTGACTCAGGCCGCCAAGGAATCCAAGATGGCCCTTGAAGCTGTGGCCCCGATCCTGGGCATCACGCTCAAGGAGATCCCCGGCTGGAGCTGTTGCGGCGCTTCGCAGGCTCAGGACGTGGATCACGTGGCAACCCTTGTGGCCAACGCCCGCAACCTGGCGCTGGCCGAAAAGATGGGGCTGCCCATACTCACCTCGTGCAGCACCTGTCTGCTCATGCTGCGCCGCGCCAAGGAAGAGCTGGACAGCGGGCAGAAAGACCGCATCAATATCTTTCTGGCCAAGGGAAACATGGCCTACAAAGGCACCAGCGATGTGACCAGCCTGCTTTGGGTGCTGGCCCGGAATGCCGACGTGCTCAAGTCCAAGGTCGTCAAACCGCTCACAAACCTTAAAGTGGCGGCGTTCTACGGCTGCCACAGCCTGCGGCCGGAATCGGCCCTTGGTTTCGAAAGCTCCGTGAATCCCTCAAGCTTTGAAACCATTGTCAGCGCCGTGGGCGCACAGACCGCGCCCTTTGCCAAGCGGCTGGACTGCTGCGGTTTTCATGCCGTCTATCCGGCGGAAAAATCCGTCATGCACATGACCAGCGAAATCGTCAACGACGCCGCTGCCGGCGGCGCAAACTGCATTGTCACCCCCTGTCCCCTCTGCCAGATGCAGCTGGACATCTATCAGGACAATGCACAGGAAATAAGCAAGTCCAAGGCCCGCGTGCCCGTGCTGCATCTTTCGCAGTTTGTGGGGCTGGCCCTTGGCATCCCCGGCAAGCAACTGGGGCTTGACTATAACGTCATTGACGCCACCAAGCTCGGCTAAGGAAATACCAGCGCGTTTCCAGGAGGCTCTTTAGTCAGGGCTTCCCCAACACGGCATGGCTGTTCGCGTTTTTTGAGCAGTTTATGAATGAAACGAGTTGACTGTTTTGCAAGGATTTTCCTGAAAATCCTTGCCACGAAATGCGAGTAGTCAGGCTTTTGCCTGCCGTACGCGAGCATTTCAAGTGTTAAATGCTCTGGTGGCGCAACGTCAGGCGGCCCTTTTCATCCGGCAAGCGCGCGAGTGCCCGCTTCCGCCATGAAAAGGGCCGCCTTTGTATTTTTGCGCAAAAGGGGTACAGAGATTACAGGATTAGGATCTGAACGGGGAGAGCGCCACGTTGCAGTGTTTTGTGGGGGAGGGACCCTTTTGAGAAAGGGTCTCCTCCACCACGCCCCCACCCCCTAAAATTTTTACCGTGTTTTAGCAGAGTACAACAAGGTTTCTGTTCGAGCGCTGGGATGTTGGAGGCAGTGCCCGCCAGGCATCACTCCATTGCCGCATGTATCTGGCCTACTCTGTGTGGGTCTGCTTGCAGCGCTGGCTGCTGTTCTGGTTGTTTTTGGAACAAGCGGTGCGCATGCGCCGGACGGACAGTGGCAGATCGTTGAAATCAGAGCATTTCAACTTTGAAAAAGTGTAAATGCTCTAAGGCTGCACGACAGTGCAGCGCGCCGCAACGTGTCATGGATTCAGCCGCAAATCACATTTTTCGGCTGAATGAAAACTTTGAACTATGTAACATTTCAAAGTTAATCTGCTCTGGACCGAAACGCTGCATTTTTCATTTGCTGCGCTGATGAAAATGGCGGCGTGAACATTTTTTTCTGAACTGTGTCATGCTGCGACATCGTGTTCGGGCAACTGTTGCACGCAGGGATGGACTGTACTTATTGTCACATGAACCGCCAGTATAGAGTTTGCGCGAAATGCCATTTGCGCGGTGCTATGACCGCAAAGCAACTTTTGCGACTGACCGCAAAAAGAAGCGCAGAGGGGAGCAGTGCCGGAGGCGCTGTTATGAAAGCAAAAAAAATCAAGGCATATTAAGCGAAGGGCAAGTAACGACACGAAATTTTTGCAGACTGTTTAATCAATGAATGAGGAAATTTTCTTTCTTATTGACGCAAAATGCCAGTTCGTTTAACTCTAGAAATCGTGAAAAGTATCAGGAAGGGAGGAGGAAGCACATTAGTTTTATGTTGTGAGAAACGAGTTAGGGTGAATATTTTCACAACTCGCAATGTAGTGGGGCAAAAATTATGAATACACTTGTTTTTTGCTGTGTGGCGCTGCCCTTCATTGTGGCGCTTGTACTCTATTTCACACAGCTTGACCGCACCCGCAAGCTTCTCGTGCCTGCAGCGGTTGCGGTGATGGCGCTGGCAGCCGTGATCATGGGATCTAACGGCGCGTTCCGCCTGGAGGCGGACTCATTTTGTGGCATACCGCTGGACAGCCTGTTCAGCCTGCTTGATCTGTTGTTGCTGCTCTATATTCTGGGACTGGGCTGGAAACTCGGCAGCAGAACGGTCATGGGCATGACGGCACTGCAACTGGTGGGCCTGCTTTACCTGAAGTTCGTTCTCGCGGACGGAGCAGCCCCCATCACGGCTTTTGCGCCCGACGGCCTTTCGCTTATCATGGTTATCATCATCTCTGTCGTGGGTGGTCTTATCACCATTTACGGCCTGGGGTACATGGATATTCATGAAGAGCACCTGCATTTGCGCGTATCGCGCAAACCCCGTTTTTTCGCCATTATATTCTGTTTTCTTGGGGCCATGAATGGCCTGGTGCTTTCCAACAATCTTTCGTGGATGTTCTTTTTCTGGGAAGTAACGACACTCTGTTCCTATTTGCTTATCAGTCATGATCAGACGCAAGAAGCCAATGCCAATGCTTACCGCGCCTTGTGGATGAACGTTCTCGGTGGTCTTGCCTTTGTTTCGGCCATGCTTTTTGTCCAGAAGAGCCTTGGCACGCTGTCCACTGAAATCGTCCTGCAAAAAATGACGGCTATGGATGTAAAGAGCACAGCCATGCTGCTGCCTTTCGCCTTTTTCTGTCTGGCAGCCTTTACAAAGTCGGCCCAGGTGCCGTTTGAAAGCTGGCTGTGCGGAGCCATGGTGGCTCCTACTCCGGTTTCGGCCCTGCTGCACTCCGCCACCATGGTCAAGGCTGGCACCTATCTTTTGCTGCGCATGGCCCCGGCCTTTGCAGATACCACCATGTCCACCATCGTGGCGCTGTTCGGCGCATTCACCTTTGTGGGCACGTGCATTCTCGCGGTCAGCCAGAGTAATGCCAAAAAGATTCTGGCCTATTCCACCATCGCCAACCTTGGCCTGATCATCGCCTGTGTGGGCATAAATACGGCGGCGTCCATGATGGCGGCCACAACCATCATCATCTACCACTCCGTATCCAAGGGCCTGCTCTTCATGTGCGTGGGCGCCATTGAACAGCGCATCGGGTCGCGCGATATCGAAGACATGCGCGGCCTGTACAGCAAGATGCCCCGCACGGCCATTATCACGGCCATCGGTATCTTTACCATGATGCTGCCGCCCTTCGGCATGCTCATAGGCAAGTGGATGGCCATTGAGGCCATCGCGCGCGCCACCCAGGCCATGACGCCCATCATCTTCTTCATTGCGCTGGGGTCGGCCTTCACGGTGCTGTTCTGGGCACGTTGGGCCGGCATTCTGGTTTCTTCGGCCAATCTGCACGAACGGCCGGCACACGGGAATCCCAAGGCTACGGTCATGTTCGCCCTGCGTTCACTCTGCGGCCTTGCCATCGTGTTCTCCTTCTTTTCGCCGATGGTGCTGAAGACCTTTGTGGAGCCTTCCGTTGCTGGCGTGTACGCACGTCTCGGCCTCAAGGGCGAGGGCTTCATCCCCGGTGCGTCGCTCACGAGCGGGGCGGGGTACTTCTGGATTTACCTGCTCTTCATCCTCTTGGGCCTCGGAGCCTGGGTCGCCTGGAAGGTCGCCAGAAAGGTGCCCAACGGTGCGCATACGCAACCGTACTTCTCCGGTCTGGCGCAGGAGCAGGCAGGGCAGATAGGCTTCAAGGGCCCCATGAACGCCTTTGAACCCGTGCGCCTGTCCAACTTCTATCTGTCTCAGTACTTTGGCGAAGGCACCATCACAAGGGCCATTGATATTATTTCCACGGCCTTTCTCATCGTTCTGGTAGGAGGTCTGCTCTGATGCTGTCCATCCTCAGTGCTATCGGCGGATTGATCTTGTCGCCCCTGGTAGGGGGGCTGCTGACCGGGGTGGACCGCCGCGTCACGGCGCGCCTGCAATCGCGTCTTGGGCCGCCTCTGCTCCAGCCTTTTTATGATGTGCTCAAACTGTTCGGCAAAGAAGCCTACGTCACCAACGCGTGGCTGGTTTTCAGCGCCTATATGACGCTTATTTCCTCGGCTCTGGCCCTGTTCATCTTCTTTATGGGCGGCGACCTTTTGCTGTTGTTCTTCGTGCTCACGGTGGGCGCGGTCTTTCAGGTGGTGGGCGCGCTGTGCGTACCCTCGCCGTACAGCAACATCGGCGCGCAGCGCGAACTTTTGCTCATGCTGGCCTATGAACCCATACTCATTCTGGTGTTTGTGGGCTTTGCCATGTGCACGGGTTCCTTCTCCATTGAAGCCGTTTTTGCGCAGGATCAGCCCCTGCTGCTCAAGATGCCCCTGCTGTTCCTGGCCCTCGGCTATGCCCTGACCATCAAGCTGCGCAAGTCGCCCTTTGATATCTCGGCCAGCCATCACGGCCATCAGGAACTGGTCAAGGGCGTGCAGACCGAATATTCGGGGCCGTTCCTGGGCATCATTGAAGTGGCTCACTGGCTTGACCTGATACTCATTCTCGGGCTTTGCGCCATGTTCTGGCATACCAGCGTCATTGGCATGGCCACGCTGGTGGTTGCCTCGCTGTTCACGGAAATTCTCATCGATAACGTCACGGCCCGGCTTACCTGGCAGTGGATGGTGCAGAAGAGGTCTCTGCTGCTCGGCATGGGATTGGCCCTGGTTAATCTGTTATGGCTGTATGTGGCGTAAGGAGGCAGGCATATGGGTTTTCTGGATAAGATGATTAAGCAGAGCCGTCTGAAGTCTCCCTGGATAGTCCACTTCGACTGCGGCTCCTGCAACGGTTGCGATATTGAAGTTCTGGCCTGCCTCACGCCCATCTATGACGTGGAGCGCTTTGGCGTGGTCAATGCGGGCAACCCCAAGCATGCGGACGTTCTGCTGGTTACCGGCACGGTCAACCACCGCAACCGCCACGTGCTCAAGCAGATATATGATCAGATGCCTTCGCCCAAGGCCGTGGTTTCCATAGGCGCGTGCAACCTTTCCGGCGGCGTCTTCAAGGATACCTACAACGTGCTTAACGGCGCGTACAACATCATCCCCGTGGATGTCTTTGTGCCGGGCTGCCCGCCCAAGCCCGAAGCCATCATTGACGGCGTGGTGGAAGCGCTGGCAGTGCTCAAGGCCAAGATGGGCATGGGGCCCATGCCCGAAGCGACCTTTATGCCAGGTGACGAAGACGGAACGCCCGCTGGCGCACGAGATGAACAAGCGCCCGTTGCCGAAGGCGACAAGTCACAGCAAAACGCGGGTTAGCCCGGAGAGGATGCAACCATGTTTTTTGAAGCCAAAGACGTGACGCCCGATACGCTGCTTGCTGAAGTGCAGCGCCTGGCCAACGCCAAATGTCGTTTTGTCACCATGTCGCAGACGGTCGTTGACGAGAACACCCTGCGGCTGTTCTATCACTTTGACGAAAACCTCACCATGTCCGACCTGCGCCACAATCCCGAATTGTGCATGTGGGCGCCCACGGACGCCAAGGGCATGGTGCACCTGCGTATGGATGTGAACAAGGACGCGCCCATCCCGAGCATCAGTTCCATATACTTTTGCGCGGTGCTCATTGAAAACGAGACCCAGGACCAGTTTGGCGTGCGCTTTGCGGGCCTGCCCCTGGACTACCAGGGCGGCATGTATCTGGAAGGCGAAGTGACCCACGCCCCGTATTTCACCATGACCACCGTCCGGCGTCCCGCCGCGGCTGCCAAGGATGACGCCAAGGCAGAACCCGCCAAAGGAGATCAGGCATGAGCAACCGCACCACAGTGATTCCTTTCGGGCCGCAGCATCCTGTGCTGCCCGAACCTCTGCACATCAAGTTTGTGGTGGAGGACGAAACCGTTGTGGGGGCCATTCCCCAGCTCGGCTTCGTGCACCGCGGCCTGGAAAGCCTCGTGCGCACCAAGGACTATAACCAGATGGTCTTTGTGGTGGAGCGTATTTGCGGCATCTGTTCCTGCATCCACGCCAACTGCTACTGCAACGCCATTGAAGACATGATGGGCATCACGGCCCCGCCGCGCGCCCAGTTTTTGCGGGTCATCTGGTCTGAACTGCACCGCATCCATTCCCATCTCTTGTGGCTGGGACTTTTTGCGGACTCCTTCGGCTTTGAAAGCGTGTTCCAGCAGTTCTGGCGCATCCGCGAACATGTCATGGACATTTGCGAAGCCACGGCGGGCAACCGCGTGATCCTGTCGGTCAACGTGGTGGGCGGCGTGCGCCGCGACCTCGCTCCCGACCAGATCCGCTGGATGCTTGGCCGCCTGGACGAACTGCAAAAAGGCATGCGCGAACTCACAAGCACCATGCTGGATGACTATACCGTGCAGGAACGTACGCGCGGCATAGGCTACCTCAGCAAGGACGACGCCCGCCTGCTGGGCGCTGCCGGCCCCACCCTGCGCGGCAGCGGATGGGAAATCGACGAACGCATGCATGGCTACGCAGCTTACAGCGATCTCAACTTCATCCCTGTGGTGGAAAACGACGGCGACTGCTACGCACGTTCCAAGGTGCGCTTCTATGAAGTCCTGCACTCGATGGATCTTATCCGCGAAGCCCTGAACCGCCTGCCGGAGAGCGAGCTTACCGTCAAGGTGCCCGGCAATCCTGATGGTGAATCCGTCTTCCGCGTTGAACAGCCCAGAGGCGAACTGTTCTACTACATACGCGCCAATGGCACCAAGTATCTGGAACGCATGCGGGTGCGTACGCCAACATTCGCCAACGTCCCGCCCCTGCTGCACATGTTGCCGGGCTGCAAACTGCCCGACGTGCCGGTCATAGTGCTCAGCATAGACCCGTGCATCTCCTGCACAGAGAGGTAGCCATGTACATGCTTAAAAACGTATTGCGCAACCTGTCGGGCAAGCCCGCCACGCGGCTGTATCCGCTGGAAGAGCGTGAGCCCTTCCCGGCATACAGGGGCGTAATAACCAATGATGTTGAAAGGTGCATATTCTGCAGTACCTGCGCAAAGGTCTGTCCCACGGACGCCATCACTGTAGACGCCAAGGCCGGACAATGGGTGTATGACCCCTTCCTGTGCGTGTACTGCTCGGCCTGTGTGGAAAAATGCCCCACCAAATGCCTGATGCAGGTTCCAACGCACCGCAAACCCTCGGTAACCAAATTCCGGGTCTTGCGCACGGGCACACCGCGCGTCAAGAAAAGCGCCGGAGCCAAGGCCAAGGCTGAGGGCAGCGCCAAGGATAAACCTGAAAGCGAATAAAGGCACGGGCTTGCCCATGCCGTAGCCGGATACAAAACAAAAGACCGCCTTTACATGGCGGTCTTTTTTTGTTTTTACTGTCGGCCCGCGCATTTTTCGGCAGAATGGCAAATTGAACTGCGAGCATTTCAAAGAGAATCGGCATCCAGGGCGAAAACGCATACGGCTTGCGGCAAATCCTTGTCTGGCGGGCGTGCAGGGGGTGGGGCTGGCAGCATATCCATACAATATGTGAATTTCTGCCCGCATGGATTGGCAGCGCGACAGCCTCAAAGGGGCCGGCCAAGGGCTGATCGTAAAAATATCTATTACTTATCCTGGCGGGCACTGGTGCGAAGGGCATTGCTTTATCTCAAATTTTCACGTGTATATATATTGTTGTTTATAGAGAAGCACTAAAAACAAATTTGTAAAATAAATGCAATTACTAATTTTTTATTTTTTTATATAACATGGAAAAAATAGTAAATATCTGTTAATTTTTTTGTCTACTATTTAGTATATACAATAACATAAAGTATGCATTGTGTGTGTACATTTTTAAATATGCAAATACTGTATTGCATGGTCATATACTTTTCCTGTGGTCGTGATAATGTTTTTCGGTAATATGGTATTGCAAAATGAATGTTTATGCACGATACTAGGGAAAGCACCCCTGTACCTCAAACACCGTGACCGACTCTGGCAACACAGGTTTGCGGCAGTACTAACCTTTTGCAAGGCGAGTGCTGATTTTTCAGTTATCCCATGTGAATTGTTTAACTTTTATTCAATGATTCTGGGCTTGGGATCATATCTACGCTGCCTGAGCACGGGCGCGCATGATCTGGTGTATATAAAGTAAACCTGGAGGAGAAACTTTATGAAAAACAGATGGATGGTTGGCGGCAGTCTGGTTTTGTTGTTGCTGTTTACCGTGGGTCAGGTCTTTGCGGCTGAAGGGCAGGCCCCGGCTGCTGCTGCACCGGCTGCTGAAGCTCCCAAGGCTCCGGCTGCGGCCATTGATGATCCTGCCATTGCCGCACAGCTGCAGTCGGCACCGGCCGGGCTGAAAAAAGCCATTGCCGAACAGATCAAGGTCGCCCCCAAAACGTACGACGCCACTGCCACGCCTGGGTACCTGGGCATCCCCGGTGGCCCCTCGGTTAACCTCATTCTGGCCTTTTGCTGGGCCCTGTGGGTGGGCTGGATATTCTCCACCGTGGGCGCTTTTGGTGGCGTTATGGCGGGCGTGGGCCACATGACCGTGCACGGCCTTGGCAACTACGCAAAGTCTTTCGGCAAGACGCCCCTCAACAAGGCTGTTACCGACTCCGTGCGCGCCTCCAACCAGATGCTCGCCGGTCTTTCAGCCGTTATCAGTACCTTCAGCTACTACCGCATGAAGCGTCTGGTGCTGCCCCTGGGTATTGCCCTGGGTCTTGGCTCCATTGTGGGCGCGTACCTGTCCACTTCGCTCACTGCTGGCAAGCTGAACTTCTCGTCCTACCAGGGCTATTTCGGCATGTTCGTTCTGGCGCTGGGCCTGTATCTTATCTGGGAAACCTCACCCATGGGGCAGCGTTCCAAGGCCAAAGCCAAGGAAGCCGCCAAGGCTTTTGAAGCCGCTGCCAAGAGCAAAAACACCGGCGAAAAAGCGTCCACTGGCGTGAGCATGATTTCCTTCAGCATCACCCGCTGTGTGTTCACCTTCTGTGGCGTCGAGTTTGCTTTCAACCCGCTGCTGCCCTTCGTCGGCGGCGTCGTTATCGCCAGTATCGCGGCCTTCCTTGGCGTGGGCGGCGGCTTCCTGCTGGTTCCCTTCATCACCAGCGTAACCCAGCTTCCGATGTATCTGGCTGCGGGCACATCCGCTCTGGCCGTTCTGGTGAGCATGATCACGGGTATCACCACCCTCATGCTGCACGGCGCGCTGGTGGACTGGAACTTCGTGAGCATCGAACTTCTCGGTATCACGGTAGGCTCCATTGTTGGCCCCTACACCTCCCGCTTCTTCTCTGAAATCTGGCTCAAGCGCCTCTTTATCGTGCTGGCGCTCTATGTGGGCACTGACTACGTGCTGCGCGGCTTCTTCCAGATCAAGATGTTCGGCTAGCGAGCGCGCGGCCGCCGTGGAACGCTAAATCCTTAAAGTCGGTGCCTCGGCAGTTGGGCAGCCTGACCCTGGGGTTCACGTATAACGGCAGTCACGGTTCCAGATAAAAATAATGGCGCGGCGGAGAATTGTCTCCACCGCGCCATTGCGTTATGGTGTGGGCACACTTTTTTAACTGCCGGCAAACCCGAAGACATAAAGGGCTACTGAACACCTCATGATAGACACATTTCTTCTTTGGCTCGATCCTGTTCTGGTTCTGCCTTTTCGTGTGATCCCGCACCCGGAAGTGGGCTACTTTTTTGGCGTGGGCTGTCTGGCGCTTATTACTGTGCTTCTCGGCCTTGTCACCCTGAGCGTGGCCAACAGGCTGCATGCCAAACGCCTGAAGAAGTATCAGGACCAGATGCAGCACTATCACACGCTGAGTGAACAGGCCCTGTCAACCGGAAGCAAGGAAACCTTCAAGGCCGTCAACCGCCAGGGACATGAAGCCTTTGGGTACCATTTTTCGTTGAGCGGTGCGCTTTTTGTGGCCTCGCTCTGGCCTGTTCCCATTGTATTTGCCTGGATGCAACTGCGTTTCGGCCTGCTGAGTCCGGTTCTGCCCTTTAATTTGCCGCTTTTTGGCAACCAGCCGGGCATGGTTTTCTGGTTTCTGCTGTATTATATTCCGCTGCGTATGTATTTTTCGAAAGTCTGGCGAAAACTGCAACTGCGTAAAAGGGAACCCCTTTCAGAGCAAAAGGTCATGTATCCCTGAGGCGTATCCCCAGGGGGCCTTGGCGAAAGGTTGCCGCAATGAATGGAGCGTGTACGCATTTTTATGGAATGCGTCTGTTCGGGCAGTAGTCGTGACTCAGCTGTCCGAGTGTTTTTGATCAGACGTATGAGGTTGCCGTGGGGCTGTGATATTGAGTGGGGGAGAGTGGCTAGGGATTTTATCTTGACAATGAAATTCATTTTCACAATGATGGGGCACGCCGCGCGAACCGGTTTTGCCCCGGCTCGTCACCATAAGGAGATCCCGCATGTACACACGTTTTGGCACGACAGAAGAGATGGTCATTCAGACTGTTGAAGAAAACAACGCAACCTTTCTGCTGGCCATCGACAGCACCGGCCTGTATATGACAACGCCCAATTACGTGGGCAAACCTCTCGCCGACACCAACCGTTACAGCGCCGCGCGCCAGAATGTTAACGAGAGGCTGCGCGCACTGGGATTGGACCCCGAAGAACTGTGGGCCAACAACCAGAATCTTATCAAGAGCGAAACCGTGTCCGCCAAGAAGGTCAACCCGCTCAAGGCCTCCAAGCGCGGTTCCAAGGGCTAGGCAATCTGGTCTGGAGCAGATCAACTTTGAAATGAGAAGCATTTCAAAGTGTTCATTCAGCCAAAAAATGCGATTTGCGGCTGAATCCACGCCACGTTGTGGCGCGCTGCACGACAGTGCAGCGCTAGAGCATGTACACTTTTTCAAAGTTAAAATGCTCTAAAGGCTCCAGAGCTGGCAATACGCATACCTTCAGCGACGCCGTTTTCACGACGGATGCTGACATGTACTTTGGGGGAGGCCCGGCATACGGGCCTCCCTTTTTGTATTGAAAAAGGCGGGTTCGCAGGAACCCGCCTTTTGCGTCAGATACAGAGGCAATTGCCGATACGATGGCGTGATGCGGTGGGGCTGTTTTTTGCCCCGCTTCAGTACAGACAACTCGCTGTAATACACTGCAATACAATAAGAGTTTTAGGGGGTGGGGGTGTGGGGGAGGAGACCCTTTTGCAAAAGGGTCCCTCCCCCACAAAACATCATCCACGACTCTACAAAAGGGTCCCTCCCCCACAAAGCATCATCCACAATGCCCCAATTATACAAAAAAACTACACAAACAGGGTTTTCAGCTTATGCGGCTGGCAGCGTAGATATTGCGAGGGGGCATCGGCAATGGACGCGCCAAGGGCTGCCGCCGCATGCCAGGGCCAGCGGGGGTCGTAGAGCATGGCGCGGCCAATGGCCACCATATCGGCCTGCCCGCTGACAATAATGCCCGCAGCCAGTTCAGGCTCGGTAATGAGCCCGACGGCAATGACGGGCAGGCTTGTGACCGCCTGTTTGATGGCCTGGGCAAAGCCGACCTGATAGCCGGGAGCCAGGCTGATCTGCTGATCCGGCGAAAGTCCGCCGCCGGAGACGTGAATATAGGCTGCCCCGGCCTTTTCAAGTTCCTGCGCCAGGATGGCGCACTCCGGCACATCCCATCCGCCGGGGGCAAAGTCCGAGCCTGAAACGCGCATGCCGACGGGAACGCTGGCGGGCAGGGCCTTGCGCACCGCCGCGAACACACGCAGGGGAAAGCGCATTCTGTTTTCCAGGCTGCCGCCGTAGGCATCGTCCCTTTTGTTGGACAGGGGCGAGAGAAACTCGTGCAGCAGATAGCCGTGGGCCGCATGCAGCTCAATGGCCTTGTAGCCCGCGCGAACGGCGCGCTGCGCTGTTGCCACAAAGGCTTCCAGCAGGCGGTCGATGTCGGCCTCGGTGAGCGCCAGGGGCGTCTGCGAAGCTGCGTCAAAGGGCAGTGCGGAGGGCGCGTATACGGGCCAGCCGCCATCCTGCGGGGCGATGGGGCCGCGTCCTTCCCAGGGGCGGCCTGTGGAGCCCTTGCGGCCTGCGTGTCCTATCTGAACGGCCACGGGTATGGAAGAAAACGTGCCAATAAAGTCCAGCATGCGGCGGTGCAGTTCTTCCTGCTCGTCGTTCCACAGACCAAGGTCACCCTGAGAGATTCTGCCCTCAGGTTCCACGGCGGTGGCTTCGACAATAAGCAGACCTGCGCCCGAAACGGCCAAATTCCCGTAGTGCATATGGTGCCACTGCGTCGGACGTCCTTCATCTGCGGAGTATTGGTCCATGGGGGGAATAACGATACGGTTGGCGAGCACGAGCCCGCCGAGAGTGATGGGAGAGAAAAGGGTATTCATGCAAACTCCTGCCTCACGGCCACGGGGCCGTAAATGCGTTGTCCCTGGCTCTTCCGCATCTGGTGCAGCCAGGGTAAACAGGCTTAGCGCCCGCTGTTGCGGGGCAATGTTGTTTCAGTATGCGCTCAGGCCCTGCCCAGGGCAAGTGCCCTGCCGGGCTGCCTGTGGGCGCTGATTTCTTCAGCAAGTACAGAGTGTTACTCTGTTGCAAGATCTGACCGCGCTACTGTTCAGAGGTTTTGGACGCTGCAGGCTTCAGGGACGTCACGGGATTTCTTTTGCACCTTGTTTGTAATGGTGGTATAATAGCTAAAATTATTTGCGATTATGTCAAGCTCGCTTGGCGCTGCAAAGGCGGCTGCCGTGGGCGGTAATATGCTGGCTACACGAGGCAGCTATGCGAGGCAGTTACGCCAGGCGGCTACTCGGCGATTATAAAAAACAGATATGCGGCTGCGGACGCTTGCGCCCGCACGACGCCAACGGAGGCTTGCGTTAAGCAGCACTTGGGGGCCGTCGCAGAAACGGGGGAAGAAGGGGCGCGCCTTCTTCCCCCGCAGCTATTTCAGGCCTGCCGTTATTTCAGGCCTGCCGTTATTTCAGGCCTGCCGTTATTTTAGCCCCACGGTTATTTCATCCCTGCCGCTATTTTAGCCCCATGGTTATTTCATCCCTGCCGTTATTTTACTCCCGCTGTATGCCGCTCGGCAACACGGGCAGGATGTCGCCGCAGAACTCTTTGCTGTGCTCTTTGCCCTTTGGTGCTTTATTCATTCAGGCTGACAGCCCTGCATGCGGCTCCGAGTATCGCGCAAGCGACAGAGGCCTTTGCCCTGAAAAGTTTTGTAATCTCACGCAATAAGCTGTGTTGTAAAAAGCACTGCCCCAAAGTGGGCAGTGCTTTTTGCTTGTGCGCGGCGCAACGTCAGCGCCAGAATACTCTCGTGTAGAAATTGCTCTGGCGGCTGCGTGAGCAGACGCTCGCCGTGCTAACATAGTAAGAGTTTTAGGGGGAGGGGGTGTGGGGGAGGAGACCCTTTTGCAAAAGGGTCCCTCCCCCACAAAGTCTTTCAAAAAAACTGTTCTAGACCAGATTACCTTTGAAATGTTACACATTTCAAAGGGGTCATTCTGCCGAAAATGCGATTTGCGGCAGAATCCACGCCACGTTGTGGCGCGCTGCACTCTCGCGCAGCGTTAGAGCATTTAACTTTTTCAAAGGTTAAATGCTCTAGCCTTTATTGGCGGCGTTCTGGGCGGCGCTGAGCGCAGCCTGAAGGCGGCTTTCATCTTCATGCGACAGTGAAGACTGAATGATTTCACCGCCGGAACCGCGCAGTTCGGCCAGCACCTTGTCGGTAATTTCAGAATCCACCAGCACGAAGAGTGCAGACGAACCCGGCTTGAGTTTTTCGCCAAGCTGCTTCATGAAATCATCGTTGATGCCCACATCGCTCAGCGCGCCGCCCACAGCGCCCGCGCCCGCGCCTACCACGAGGCCCAGCAGGGGATTCAGAAAGATCAGGCCGATGAGGGTTCCCCAGAAGCCGCCGCTCAGTGCGCCGGTGGCCGTGAGGTTGAAAAGCTGATGCAGCTTGACCTTGCCATCCTGTTTACGGGTAACCACTACCGCGTCTTCAAGGTCCACGAGGTAGGATTTCTGCATCTTCAAAAACTTGACGCGTTCTTCACTGGCCTGGGTTTCGTTGGGATAGGCTACAGCAATAAGTGTACGCATGAATGCTCCTTGGTTGTCAACGTCGCCGCGCAAAAGGCGCGGCAGTAAGCAATCATTAAATAATTAATGATTATGTTTAGCAGCATACCCCGACAGGCGAGGCAAGGCAACCGCGAGCGCCTGGGCACCTTGGGTGCGCCTGTGGCGCCTGGGGCACCTTGGGTGCGCCTGCCAGGGGCCGCCTTGAGTGCGTCTGGCCACCCGTGGCTACAGTTTATTTACAGGCAGCTTCACGTACTGGATGCCGTTGACCGCAGCGCCGAATCTGCCGGTGCGCATGTTGGCCTGGATGGACGGCAACAGCAGGGCGGGCACAGCTTTGCCGGTGTCATCGGCCTTGCGCTGCGCGACGAAACTGTTTTTATCAATGCCTGTATGCAGCCTGGTGTTTTTTGCTTTCTGTTCGCCGACGGTGGCCATGCACTCCGGGCCGCGCGTGCCTTCAGGCGGATAGTCGTGCCCCACATAGATGCGGAAGTGATCGGGCAGGGCAAAGAGCTTGCGCGACGAATCGTAGGAATCCTCGGCGCTGCCGTTGGGGAAGTCGCAACGGCCCGAGCCGACGTCCGGCAAAAAGATGGTGTCGCCCACAAAGACGGTGTCTTCAATGATGTAGGTCGTGTCTGCCGGGGTGTGCCCGGGAGTGTGGATCATTCTGGCCTTGAGGTCGGCGATGGTGAATTCTTCATCATTGTCAAACAGGTAATCGAAGTCGGAACCATCGGCGGGGGTGTCGGCGGCCGTCTGAAAAATGGGAACCCAGGTGCTGATAATGTCCAGAATATGCTTGCTGATGGCAATCTTGCCGCCCAGCTTTTCCTTGATGTAGCTGGCGGCGGTAAGGTGGTCGGCGTGGATGTGGGTTTCAAGAATCCACTCAACCTGCAACTGTTTCTGTTGCACAAAGGCAATGACGGCGTCGGCAGACGTAGTGGCCGTGCGGCTTGAGGGCATGTCGTAATCAAGAACGCTGTCAATGATGGCGCAACGCTTCTGGGTATCTGTATCGGACCAGACCACGTAGGTCCAGGTAGCGGTAATGGGATCAAAGAATCCGCGCACATTGGGTGCAGCCATGGTAAACTCCTTGGGCATCGGCGGTGCTTTGCCGGAACGGGAACGTTTGAGTGACCTTGCAGACAGGGGCTCTATGCCGGTCTGCCAACTGCCGGAGAAAGGGCGTGGGCTCCCGCCTACTGGCAGCTAGCGCCGGGGCTTTTGCCGCCCTTGCTGCCGCCGATGGCGCATGTGCCGCCACTGGAGCACGAAGCCCCCTGCCGGTTCCACGGCGCATACATGAGCAGCATGGCCATGCCGCACCAGTTGGTGAGGCCCGAAACGGTCAGCCCTGCGCCGACAAACAACGCTCCAAAATAGAAGGCCCGATGGACAAAGAAGCCCATCAGCACAAAGAGCAGGATAAGGAGTCCCGCCGCGAGGCGCACCTGTTTTTCCAGCGAGGGAACAGAACCACTGGTTGTGGCAGGGGCCGCGCCCACGGTGGCGAATCCTTCTTTCTGGCAGGCGTCCAGGCCGCCCTCAAGAAAGCGCACATTGCTGAAGCCTGCTTCGGTGAATTTTTCAGCGGCGGTTTTGGCGCGCGAACCGGAGTGGCACAACGTGATAATGGGTGTATCGGCAAGCACGCCGTTGCGCAGGGCCGTATCGCGCGGGGCCAGATCCAGCAGTGGAGCAAGGGCCGTTGGCGTGGTCAGGCGTTTTTCAGCATATTCCATAGGCGTACGCACATCCACAATGAGCGCCTGTCGCAGGTCAATGCTGTGCAGCTCTTTTGCGGTGATACTTTGAACAGTAGACATATCATCTCCTTTGACGATTATGCCGGGATGTATGTGGCGTGAATGGATTTCAGGATAAGGCAGAGGGGGGGGCTAGGCAGTATCCCTATAGAGCATTTTTGCATTGAGAATATCCATTCTCAATGTTTCTGCGGCGCTTGCTTCGCCGCGTAACAGCGCAGATAAATAGCGCTTACGCCTCCGCGGCGGGCGTCTGCTCCCGCATCCGCCAGAGCAATTTCAAAGTGAAACTGCTCTAAATATAGTTATATAGTTTGCGCGGGATTGCAACAGCGGTACTGACTGTTCTTCATGTGAAGAAAATGGCGTACCTCTGGACGGCATAATTGGCCAGTTTCACAATAGATAAATAGTAATATTGAGTTGTAAAGTATGATTTGAAGAGAAAAAGTTTTGAAACATGCGTCGAGCGCGGGGGAAGAGAGGATGGGCTTCAGTCGTGCGAGGGCGCGCGGTTGCAGCGTCAGAAAAGCAGCGCAGCGGGAGTTGTGGAGCGCGGGGGCGTGCGCTGCGGGGGCGTGTGGGGGGCGGCGGAGCGGCTCACCCGCCAGACGGGCAGCGTGGCGTGGCTACGTGGTCTGTGCGCGCGCGCGCTCGCGCATGGCCATGCGCAGCCTGTCGGCCAGCATGCAGCAGGCGCACAAGAATACGGAAATGGCGGTGGCCGTGAACACGCCCCTGTAGCCGAAGCCCGCGTTGACAACCATGCCGCCAATGAGTGGGGCCAGCATGCCGCTGGCGTCAAAGGTCGCCATCATGACGTTGGAGTTGATGGAGCGCGTGGACGGTGTGGAACGGTCATACACGGCGGCGGCCAGCAGGGGGTAGAGCAGCCCGAGGCCAAGGCCGTACAGGCAGGTGAGGGGCACAAAGGCCCACAGCGGCCCCCAGGCCAGCCCCAGCATGCAGAACGACAGCACAAGGCTGCACAGGAGCGTCACCCTGTAGCGGGGCAGCGCGTCCAGCCTGTTGCTGCCTGCAAGGCGCACCAGAATGATGGTGATGGTATAGACGGAAAAGAACCATGCGGGGTGCGCGCCCGTGACCGCGCACAGGCCCTTGATGAAAAAAATGGCCAGGATGGTCATGATGCTGAAGGTCAGACAGGCCATGTAGACAAAAAACAGGCCGGAATGACTTACGGAGTGCCACAGCGCCCGGCGCGAAACGCCACCGCCGTCTTCGGGGGGCATTTCGGGCGTTTTCAGTCGTGGAGCCAGGGGAATGAGCATGAGCAGCGAGGGCAGGCCCAGCAGGGCGGAAACGGCAAAAAGGCCAGATTCGCCGCCCAGGAGGGGCAAGAGCGGCTCCGCTGCGGCGGGTATGATGGAGTAGGGCAGCAGCATGGTGAGAGAAAAGATGGCGAAGCCTCGGGCACTTTGCCCCCTGGGGATGCAGCTTACCAGCACGGCCACGGTGCAGCTTGAAAAAACGGCCAGGGCAATGCCCTGCACAATGCGCAGTATCCAGATCAGGCCGATGACGTGCGGGCCGCCCACATGCGCATAGCCCAGCATGACGCAGCTTGATACGAGGATGGAAATGGTCATGGCCATAAGCTTGCCGCGCCGCAGCAGAAATACGCTGGCCAGCGGGCGGAACAGCAAGACCATGGCGAACATGGACGACAACAGCACGCCGCGCCAGTTGGGGCTGATGGTCATGGTCTCGAGCCACTGCTCAAAGCAGTAAAAAACGGCGATAAAGCTGTTGCAGAACATGGTCATGCAAAACAGCAGAATAAAATCACGGCTCAAAAGAGTTTCCGGCGGCTCCGGGGATACGGGGTGGCACTCGGGCGGCAGGGGCGAAGCGGCAACGGACGGCATGGGGCCTCAACGGGTTTATGCCGCAACCGCTGCAGCCACGGGCTGCCATCGGCTGCTTCGGGTGAAGCTGCGGCTCAATCAGATTACCATTGAAATGCTTCACATTTCAATGTGCCATTCTGCCGAAACATGCGAGTTGCGGTAGAATTTGCTCTAGAGCATTTTGCTTTTGAAACATTCCATGTTTCAACGCACCATTCTGGCGAAAAACGTGGTTTGCGCCAGCCATCAGCAGGCTGCTTGCTCTATTAACCAATTGCTGTCTTAATCCGTAGCTTCCTTCGTCGCAACGGCTAAAGCTCGCCAGAATCCACGCCACTTCGTGGCGGCTGCCGCCTTCGCGTCAGCAGAGCAATTTCAAGCGGCAGCCGCTAGGCGACGAGAAGCCTTACGGATGGCGACAGCATCGCTAGTGAAATTGCTCTAATGATACTCGCCCTTGAGAAATTTGTCGGCGCAGGCGGCAACAGCCGCCTCATCCACCATCAGCATGTCCATCTGGCGAGTCATGATAAGCAAACGCCCCAACTGATCCAGCCGGGCACACAGTTCGGGCTTGGGATACTTCTGGTAACGTGCGCGTATCCTATCACCCGTAAGCTCAACGGTAAAGCCGAGTTCTTTGAGTATCATGCCTATACAGCGAACCCTGCGCACTCTTTGTTCATCACTGGCGGCCCCGCCAGCAAACTCGAAACGTATGTAGTTTTTGCTCAGGGATTCGCCGCACCAGGTGTCCAGAATGGCGTAATGGTAGCCCACACGGGAAGAAAAATTCAGATATCGGTCAGAAACAATGGCATAACTGCGCTGGCCAAAGCGTGAACTGCCTTCCTGGTTGCCGCCGATGACGCTTTGCCCCATGACGGATAAAAAGCCCCGCATGTTTATGGGGCGCGGGCCGCGCGCCTGCACGGCGGGATTGAGCATGCCGTCAAGAACATGCCTGAAGGGCACGCTGGTCACATCGTCAGGGTGTACACGGCGCGATTCCGGGTTGCGCAGCCCGCCGCCGAGGTCGATGACATAGAGGTCCAGCGGTATGGAGCTCACAAGCTCGCTGGCTACCCCCGCGCTGTTGTCGGTGACGCTGTCGGATATCTTGAACATCTCGGAATAGCTCATTTCATGAGCATAGCGCATGATGTCGTGCAGCGAGGTACAGTGCTTGGGGGTAAAGGTGTCGGCCCTGGGATCCACCAGGTGCAGGGGCAGAATATAGGGAGTAATGCGGCGCAAGAGCATAAGGGCGGGGCTGTCGGCCCTGACCTGTGGGCGGGTAAGCCGCAGGGCCAGCAGTTCCGGCACTTCGCCGTCAAATATGCGGCCCATGAGGGCGTCAACCGTGACCACCTGGCCAGCGGCAAGCACGCCGGTGACGCCGGGGATGTTCATGAGCGTGGGCACGCCGAATTCCCGGCATATGGACGCCATGTGCCCGGTCAGGCTGCCTGTCTGGGCAATAATGGCCGAGGCCCGGCGCATGACCGACATGGCGCTGGGCGAGGAGTGATCCATAAGCATTACGGCGCCTTCAGGAAAATGCGTAATGTCCTCGCCGTCGCCCACAAATACCACGGGGCCGCAGCCCACGCCCCTGGCCGCCACATCCGCTCCTGAAAGCAGGGGCCGCAGATGCCCCAAAATGGGGGCCGTCTTTTCTTCCGCCATGCTGTCGAGCCCCATGGGGCGCGTTTGCAGCAACACAATCTGATCGTCCTCGTCCACGGCCCATTCCATATCCTGCGGATACTGGTAATGGCGTTCCAGTTGCATGACCATGTCCGCAAGCTGGCGCACCTGGTCGTCGCTGAGGCAGGGCACGTCCTGCAGGTCTTCCGGCACGGGCGTAAGCTCGCTTTCCACCCCGGCTTCGGTGCGCACCAGCCGCAGGCGCACGGCCTTGTGCGCAATGGTGGCCTTGGTAATCTTGCCCGTTGCCCGCGACACAAGCCACTGATCGGGTGTGCCGGAGCCGTCCACCACCATTTCGCCCAGCCCCCACAGGCCGTTGATGACAATGCTGTTGGAGCGCAGGTCAACGGGGTGGCGCGAAAAAGCCACTCCGGCAGCGCGGGAGCGCACCATCTCAAGACAGCACAGGCCCATGCCCGTGGCGTCCAGGGCATAACCGTGTTCGGAGCGATAGGCCAGAGCTCGGGGAGAAAACAGGCTGGCCACCACAGCCTTGAAGGCGGGTATCAGTTCATTGCGGGTAACGCCAAGCAGACTGCGGTATTGCCCGGCAAAGGATTGCACCCCGTCTTCGGCTATGGCGCTTGAACGCAGGGCCGCGACCATCTGTGGATCATCACCGTAGGCCAAGTCCCAGGCCTTGAGCAGGGCCTCTTCGACCTCCTGCGGCACAGGCGCTTCACAAATGATCTGTTCCACCTGGCGGGCGATGGCGTTGATGCTGTCCGGTTTTTCCGGATCTATGGAGCGCAGCAGGGAATAGATGCTCTTGAAAAGCCCGGGAGTGCGCAAAAGAAAAATGCTCCCGGCCCTGATGGTGATGGCGAATCCGCGCGGTACCGGCATATCCAGCATGTTGCGCAGTTCGCCCAGGTTGGCGTTTTTGCCGCCCACGCTGTAGGCCATGCTGGCGTCTATTTCAATGAGATCAAGGGTGAGGGTGGGCACATCACCGCTGGCGCGCTGGTCCAGCTCCTTTTCAATGCGTTTGGCAATGTTTTGCAAGGCGGCGTGCAAATCCTGATGCCGTTGATTGGAAATGTCATTGAGCGTGGTCGCCATGCGGTCGCAGCGAAAGATGGCCCGCCGGGCCTCCTTGCGCACCTGACTGGTTTCCATATGGCGCTCGCCCTGCTGCGTGGCGTTGAGGCCAGCCAGAATGCCCGCAAGGTCGGCGTTGGCCTGCAACAGTTCCTTGAACGAGGCGTACCGCCGATGAAAGGCGACCATGGCCTGCTCGCGCGTGATGCGCGGCTTGCGGCCAAAAAGTTTTTTCAGCTTGCTGACCACGAAAACACCCTTGGTATGCTGTTTGAGGCGTTGTATCAGCCTTCGGAAAGAGATGCGCCCACAACCACATATCGCTGGGCCGGGCCGCGGCCTTCCTTGCGCACAAGACCCATCTGCACGAAGAGTTGCAGATCGTACTGCGCAGTACGCATGGAAATGTCCTTGCCCAGCATCTGCTGATATTCCTGGCGGCTTATGCTGCCCATGGCCACAAGGCGCGGCCACATCTCCGTCTGGCGGGAGTTGAGGCGGGCCATGGCCGTGCTCGTCATGCCGCCTGCGGCATCAGCGGTGTTCGCGCTCACGCCCGAGGCCGATGCAAACGCGGATTCCTGGCCGGGAGCGCGCTCAAAGCCGGGGGCGTACTGCGGCGTCTGGCGTGGCGGGCTGGCAGAGGCGGTGAAGCCCGATATGGGAGCCGCAGAGCCAGGCATGGAAGAAAAAGACTGCCCTGCAGCCTGGTTTTCTGTGGCGTCGCCAGGGGCCATGGCGGTTGCCCCATTGAAAGACTGCGGGTCGTCCCTGGTTGCAGCGCCGTTGCCGTCGCCGCCCGCGCCATGGTCAATCCGGCCTTGCAGACAGTCGCGGCCGTCCTGCATCTGCGGGTCAGCCATTTGTGCGGCCGCCTGCTTTTCGTGAACGTCGGCGGCCTTGACCCCATTGGACAGGGTTATGGAACCCAACTGGATATTTTCGGCATAAAGGATGTTTTCTTCGCAGAATGTCAGGGCGCGGGTCAGCGTATTTTTCAGTTCGCGCACATTACCGGGCCAGGAGTGGGCCATGAGCTTGGCAAGAGCGCCCCTGCTTATCTGCGGCATCTGCGGCATTTGCGGCATTTGGGCGGCGTTGGGCATCTTCGCTCCCTTGCCCGTACGGGAAGACAGTGCGGAGGAAAAGCCGTTGCTCTCGGCGTCGGTCTCGGCCTCGCTTGCCGCATCCATTTCGTCGGCCCTGGCCCTGGCCTTCACGGCTTCTGTGAGAAAATACACGGTCAGCGAGGGAATGTCGCTCTTTCGTTCCCGCAGGGGAGGCGTGTGGATGGTGATGACGGCAAGGCGGTAATACAAATCTTCGCGGAAGGAGCCCTCGCGCGCGTCTTCAAGCAGGGAAGCGTTGGTGGCGGCGATGATGCGCGTGTCAAAGGGAACCTCCTGGTCGCTGCCAAGAGGGCGTATGCGCCGGTTGGACAGCGCGCGGAGCAGCGCCTGCTGCACCTTGGGCGCGGCGTTGCCCACTTCGTCCAGCATGAGGGTGCCGCCTTCCGCCGCCAGAAACGCGCCCTTTCGGGCTTGCCGGGCCTCGGTAAAGGCTCCTTTCACGTGGCCGAACAGGGTGTCCATAAGCAGGTTTTCATCCAGCGCACCGCAGTTGATGGTGATGAACGGGCCGGAGGCCCGCGAGCTCAGGCGGTGTATGGCTTCAGACACCAGTTCCTTTCCTGTGCCGGTTTCACCGATGACAAGCACGTCGGCCAGAACCTGAGAGGCCTTGCGCACCTGATCGTACAGGGTCTGCATGGCGGGTGACGTTCCCACAAGGCCGCTGGCGGGCAGGTCTTCGGGGTGGGGCAGGTCGGGCGCGGGTTCGCGCTGCCATTGCGCGTCCTGCAGGGCCTCGTGGCTGAGGCGCTGTATCCTGGCCTGGCGCAGGCGTCCCAGCAGGACGTTGATGTCTGCCTTCACGCCTTCCAGTTCCCTGGGCATGGGCGGCAGGTCAAGGTCGTCGGAAACCCCCGTGATGTTGTTCTTGTGCAACGCCCACCCAAGGATGTTGAGCGATTTGCTCATCTGGCGCGCCAGCCACCACAGGCTCAGCGTTAAAAGCAGCATGCCCCCAAGAAAACTGACGGTGTATATGCCCGTGACCTGCATGCCGGCGCGGGTGGTCGTAAAGCTGGTGTCCAGAACGGCCAGGCCGCCAAGCACAATGGGCGCGCCGCCCGAACCGGGCGTAAAGCTTATGGGCACATAGCTCACCCGCTCCACCCGCATCTGGCCGTTGCTCCATACGGTGCTGCTTTCTGTCATGGGCAGCTGGTTGGCCTGCCCCGCCTGCACGTCGGCAACCATGCTCCAGTAATTGATGTGTTCCGGGCTTGGGCGAAAAGCCATGCTGAAGCCGGGACGCCCGTAGTCGCCCCAAAATCCCGCCCGCACGGCGTCGTTGGCCAGGCTTTTGCTCGCCAGAGCCGCGTCTGGCGTTTCGGACTGAAACAGCATCCAGCCGTCCCTGTCGAAAAACAGGCTGCGCACGCGGGTTTCGGCTCCTGACGCCGCAATGGGGGCCTCCGGGGATGAATAGCGCGAAACGATGTCCCGCAGATCCTTCATATCAAGGGACAACAGCAGGTAGCCCTTGAAGTTGCCCTCGCTGTCCTGCACGGCCGTAAAAAAGCGCAGCACATGAAGGGACAGGCTTTGCAGGGATTTATTGACCGGCACCATAGAGTACACGGCCTCCATGGGTTGCCCCACATTGACATAGCCCGGCTGCTGTTCGCCGCTGAGGTTGTGAAAAGGGCTCGAGGGGCTGTCCAGCGCCACATGCATGGGCACATTGATGACCTGCCCCTCGTGGTTGAGCAAAAGATAGCGGTTCTCGGGGGCAAGGCCCACGTAGGCCACCTCGCGGTAATGCAGGCCGTCGGCCCTGGCGCGGAACTCCAGCCTGTTTTTCATGTCAGCAGGGTCCATGGAACCTGCGGCCAGAATAAGCAGCTGGTTGCGTGTTTCTGCCAGCGCGTGCTCAAGGGCCAGCCTCATGCCCTGGGCCTGAAGCTGCGCGTTGCGCGCTATTGCGCGATTGACGATGTTTTCGATGCTGCTGCCGGTGGCGACAAAGATAAGAAGCAGAACCACGGCCAGCAGGGGGAGGCCCAGTATGAGCATTCGGCTGACAAGACTGCGATTCATGAAAAAGGAGGTGATATCCAACGTGCTGCCGCCGGGAAGCGTTCTGTAGAAGCGCATCAGGGAGCCCCCTTTTGTGGTTGCGCAAAAAAGCGCAATCTTTGTGGCGACTATAGGTCAGTTGCGAAAAAGTGGCAAGATGTTTCGTGCAAACATAGGAAAAAATCGGCCAATTACGCCAAATATCATGCAATGGCACGGGGATTGCTATCTTTTTCACATTCACTGCGTGAAAATCGGTGTGGCCCGGTGTGGGAACAGCCGAAGAGAGTCCAAAAGGAACGCAAACTGAGTGGAGGGTTTTATGAAGAAGATG
This sequence comes from Desulfovibrio sp., assembly GCF_034006445.1. NCBI lineage: Bacteria > Pseudomonadati > Thermodesulfobacteriota > Desulfovibrionia > Desulfovibrionales > Desulfovibrionaceae > Desulfovibrio > Desulfovibrio sp. The sequence goes on from NZ_JAVESS010000007.1 coordinate 39,281, forward strand.
CGCAAGCTCATGACGTGGCTGGCAGGCTGCGCGCTCATGCTTGCCGCCATGCCTGGTCTGGCCCTGGCAGCTGGCGGCAAGGCAACGTCGGTGGTTCTTGTGGCCGATACGCGCAAGCTGGACGGCATACTGTACTGGTGGGCCGAAATGTACAATGAAAGCCATTTATTTTTCGCCATCCTGACCATGCTCATCATTCCTACCGTGGGATGCATTCTGGGCTGGCTGGCTGACATCGTCATGACGCACATCGGCATTGACCTCAAGCACCGCGAACTGGCCGAAAAGTAAGGGGGCACAATATGGAATGGCTGTATATTTTGATGCCCATTTCCGGCGTGAACATTTTTTGGCCGGGGCTGCTCATTCTTGGATTCGGCGTGGGTATTATCGGCGGCTTCTTCGGTATGGGCGGCGCATGGATGGTGACCCCCGGTCTGAACATCCTTGGCTTCCCCATGGCTTTTGCCATCGGTACCGACGTTGCGCAGATGGCCGGTAAATCACTTATTTCTACCATGCGTCACGGCAAGTTCGGCAACGTTGACTACATGCTGGGCGTCACCATGCTCATCGGTACGATCTTCGGCGTTGAACTCGGCGCGCAGATGGTCATGTGGCTTGAGCGCATAGGCTCGGTGGACAAGGTCGTGCGCTGGCTCTACGTGGTGCTGCTCATATCCATTGCCTGGCTGGTCTTCCACGACGCCGCAGTGCGCCGCCGTAAGGAGCGCGAGGCCAAGGCACATCAAACGGAACTGGACGCCACCGCTGTGGGTGTCGACTGGGCTTCACGTCTTCAAGCCATCAGGATTCCTCCCGTTGTACACTTCAAGCATGCCAACATCACCTGCTCTGCGTGGCTGCCCATCGCGGTCAGTTTTTTCACGGGCTGGCTGGCCGGTATCCTCGGTATCGGCGGCGGTCTCATCCGTATGCCCGCTCTGGTCTATCTTGTGGGCTGCCCCACCCATCTGGCAGTGGGCACGGACCTCTTTGAAGTTGCCATTTCCGGCCTGTACGGCACGGCGTCCTACGCGTACAAGGGTCGCGTGGAGCTCCTGGCCGCCCTCATCATGCTGGCTGGCGCTGCCGTTGGAGCGCAGATAGGCGTGGTGGCCACCAAGTACGTCAAGGGTTACGGCATCCGTTTTGTCTTCGGCCTGGCCGTTCTCGGCTGCCTTATGTCGGTTGTACTCAAGCTTCTTGAAGCCGAATTCCCGGCCTGGGGCTGGTTGCTTGGCCCTCTGGCCACCGTTGAAGTGCTTGGCTTCGTGAGTGCCATTTCCATCTACATCGCGGTGAAGATGGTGCAGGGCGCCAAGGCGGAATTGGCCGCCAAGAAGATGCGGGCAGCGAACAGCTAGGAGGAACACAGTCATGAAGATTCGTAGTTTGCTGCTTATAATGGTTCTTGGACTGACCACCTTTCTTGCCGCCTGCAACTTCGAAGGCGGAGTGGAACAGGGCCGCTGTGTGGCCTTTAACCCCGAAGGCAAAACAATAACCATCGTTGTTGACGTTACCCATGACCAGTTCAACCCCCATTACAGTGGCGGAACGCATACCTACAAGTTGCCCACCACTCCTGGTGAAATGGGTCCCACGCCTGAAGTGGGCGGCCGCCTGATGATCGATCTGGCCAAGAATAACGTGCTCATTTATGACAACAACGCCAACGCCGTGCGTGAAATACCCGTGCAGTTCGTTGACGTGGAAAAGAACATCCGGCCCAAGCATCCCAAGGTGGCTGGCAAGACGTTCCCCATCGTGGACAAGGAACAGCAGACCGTTACGGTGTACTCCAGCCGTCTGAGCTCCCTGATCACCTTCAAGGTGCCTGCCAGCGAAATCGACCTGCCGGTCTATGCCTGGACGGCCGGCAACGAGATGCGCGTCGCCTTCCGCACCAGCGACAAGGATCAGGCCATCCGCATCATGAACGTGAGCAAGACCAACATCTTCAGCAAGTAAGCATATACAGCGTCACACTGCCGGGGCGGGCCATAAGCCTGCCCCGGCAAAAGCCTTTGGAGAGCAGAATGAACAGCTACAAGCAGCACCTGTATATCAGTGGCATACGTATAACGGCCAATGCGCTCATGGTGGCGGCGGTCTTTGCGGCCGCGTATCAATCGTCGCGCAGCTTTAATTCTGCTGAACTGGTCTTCTGCGCCTGGTTTTTCGGCATCTCCATTCCCCTGTGGGCCGGAGCCTTCTGGCTGACACGGCTGGTGCGGCGGCGGTTTCCCGCAGAAGGGGTGAGCATGGTGGAGTTGCCGCGCAAGGGGCTCAGCCTGGTGAGCTGGCGCGTGCTGGAGTCTTCGTCGCACTCCTTGACGGTGCAGCGCTCATGATTGCCGCCCCCGCGTGCAGAGGATATAATGTGCCCATGCAGACCGTTCTTGACGCCAGCATATGGGAATCCTGCCAGGACATCCGCCAGCGCCAGCACAAGCTGGGGATGGTCTGCGCGGTTTTTCTGGTTGTGGCCCTGCTGGGACTGGTGGACGGGCTTCAGGGGCTCATGCGGTCAGGGGCAACCACGCTTGAACTTTTGCCGGGAAAATCGGCGGCGCTTTCAGGCCAACTGACGATCAAAAATCCTGTGATGCGGGATATCGAAGTAAGTTTCACTCCGGCGAACGCCCCACTGACGTTCAATCTTGAAGGTTTTTTTGCGGGATACTGGTTTGGCAACGGCATGTGGCGCGGCGTGGTAAGTGCCGAAAATCAGGCGGAACCTGGTGAATACCACATGCGGGTGGCCTTCAGGGGCGCTGCCGCCAGCACCTTTCAAAACTATATGGTGCAGGTGCATGCCGATGCCAATGACATGCGCGCCCAGTCCACGTCCTTTGTCCTGCGGCTGACCGGGGTCAATCCCTTTGTGCTGGCGGTGGGCTTTGTGGGCCTGGCGCTCCTGGTTGGCGTGGGCGTCTATCGGCAGGGCTACAGGCTCATCCGCATGCTGGTGCGCATGGGCTGCGGCGAAATTGTGCGCGTGCAGGAAGAAAAGGACGGCGTGCGTTTGTGGTGCCTCCTTTACGGCTCACGGCCACCGTATGAGGGCACGGTCTGCGCTGTCATCACCGCCGGAGGCGGGGTGCTGGCCCATGCCCGCGCATGCACGGCGGCCAAGGGGCTTCTGCAGCTTTTCATCTCATGGCCTGCCCCCGAGAAGAATGAATCCGGCCCTGTGTGCAATGAATCCGGCCAGGTACAGAAAGAATCCGGCCTTGTACCAAAAGAAAAAAATTTCGCCGTGCGGCCTGGCTGCCTTGTCTGCCTGCGACCCCCGTGTTCGCAGTCTCCTCCGGCCCCTACAAGCTGAGCCAACCGGCGTTGCGCGGCATGCACATACGCGCCTTTGTGCATGCCGCATTTACCATATCCTGTCCGCCCTGGAGTGGCTGTTCCTGCGAGGGAGCGCCGCCGGGGCGGATTTTTCGCGCATATGCCGGTAAAGCCTGGCGCAAACCCGAAGTCCTGCCCCTTACCGCTCTTGCCGCCCGCGCGGGCATGCGTTAATATTCTTGGGTTATATGCCCTTTGCGGGCGCAAAACCAAGGTGGATTTCATGCTACAACAGTGCCCTTGCGGCAGCGGACGGTCTTTGGACCAGTGCTGTGCCCCCCATATGGATGGAACGGTCTGGCCCAACGATGCCGAAACACTTATGCGCTCACGGTATTCGGCCTATGTATTGGGCCGTTATCAATGGCTTGTGGACAGCACGCACCCGGACTACCGGGACGACATTTCTGTGCAAAAGCTGACGGAACAGGCCAAGGATGTCCACTGGCTGCGCCTGGATATCGGGCGGGTGGAAGACGGCGTGCCCGCAGGGCGGAACGGCGAGCTTTTCGATGTGGTGGAATTTCACGCCTACTACGAAATGGAAGGCGTCCCCCGGCAGCTTGGCGAACGCAGTTTCTTTGCCCGGCACGAAGACAAGATTTATTATGTGGACGGCGTCGGCCTGAGGCCGGAAGCCTACCGCAGGCCGGAGGTCAAGGTGGGGCGTAATGATCCCTGCCCCTGCGGCAGTGGCAAAAAATACAAAAAATGCTGTGGAGCCGAAAAAGCTTGAACCAGCGCAGCACAGATACGTCTGCACGGGGCGGCGGCAAAAGCGGGCCGTTGACGGCCATCCGCCAGTTCTGTCTTGAATGCCAGGGAGCATCGGGCAGGGCTGTGCGCGCCTGCGCTGACAGGCACTGCCCCCTTTGGGAATGGCGTCTTGCATCCTTGCCTGACGAGTCCTGCCCCGCGCCCGAGGCGGAGGCGGGGCTTCAGGCTTTGCGCGCCATCCGGAGGCAGTGCATGCTCTGCGCTGGCGACAGGGAAGAAGTGCGCGCCTGCGCCACCCGTGAGACCTGTGCGCTCTGGCGTTACCGTTTCGGCGTGCGCCCCCAGACCTACAAGCTGGTACGCCGCCGGTTTTTTGCCCCCAAACCACTGAGTTTGCTGTGAAACGCGCTCCGTACGCGGGCTGCGGCCAGGCAGACTGAGGCCAGGCAGACTGAGGCCAGGCAGATTGCGGCCAGGCGGATTGCGGCCAGGCGGGCAAATACAGGCCGCGCCGCTATATTTCAAGGGCACCCGCCCACGTAGCCGTCAAAGCAGTTTTTAAAATTGCTTTAAGAAAACACTGATGTATTCCGTTTGGCGGCCTTGCTTCACTTTTTATGAAACAGTCGAGGACGGAAGAGTCCACTCCTGCTTGAAAAAAGAACGTGCCTTGCCAAATGAAACAATTGCGCGTTTCCAACAGGCTCTTTAATCAGTGTTTTCTTAAACCTTGGGCCGCCATAACGACAGGCAAAAGGTATAAGGGAGAAGCCTATGTCTCATTATCTTGAATGGTCACGGGCCTACAGTCACAGGCTGAACGCGGCGGACGCCGCCCCTCTTCAGGCCAGGGCCGCCGAACTGGGCGTCCGTCTGGAGCGTGAGCTGGCTCAGGGCGTTCTGCCTTTTCTTTCAATGCCGTACAGGGCGACGCTTGAGCGGGATCTGCCGCCCATTCTTGAAAAGGTGCGAACCCGCAAACACATGGTTGTTCTGGGCATAGGCGGTTCGGCTTTGGGCGCGCGGGCACTGCAAAAAGCCTTTGCGCCGGGTCAGGACAGGCCGGGGCATGACGGCCCGTGCCTGTGGATTGCCGACAACGTGTGCGCTGAAGAATTTGAAGCCCTGCTTGGCAGCCTCGACGCGGCGGACACGTCTGTGGTCTGCATCAGCAAATCCGGCGGCACCATTGAAACCCTGGCCCAGTATTTTCTGGTGCGCCAGTGGCTTCAGGACGCTCTGGGCCAGGGCTGGCATGACCACATGGTGGTTGTTACCGACGCCACATCCGGCTATCTGCGGCAGGAGGCCACCCTGCTCGGTCTGGCTTCGCTGGAAGTTCCGGACTATCTGGGCGGGCGCTACTCCGTGCTTTCCGCCGTGGGGCTGCTGCCCGCCGGATTTCTGGGCATTGACTGGCAGGCCCTCCTGGACGGCGCGGCCAGTGTGGCCCGTCAACTGGTGGAAAATCCGCGCGCCATGGGGCAGCACCCGTCCTTTGCGCTTGCCTGCTGGGCTCACGCGCTGGAACTGCAGGAATACAGCCAGCTCATCCTGTTCTGCTACGTGCCGCAATGGGCGGCCCTTGGCCCCTGGTTTGCGCAACTGTGGGCCGAAAGTCTGGGCAAGGACGGGCAGGGTATTCTGCCAGTGGCTGCCACAGGGGTTACGGATCAGCATTCGGTAAACCAGATGTTTCTGAGCGGCCCGCGCAACAAGGGCTGCATCTTTTTAACCAGCCGTGGGCAGGCCGCAGGCCGTGCCTTTGGTCAGGATCTGCCGCAGGAATGGGCATGGCTGCGCGGCAAGCCCCTGGGCGCGCTGCTTGAAGCCGAGGCTCTGGGCACGCGCATGGCCCTGTGCATGAATGCGGTGCCGCTGGTGCACATTGATATGGACGGTACGGGCCCCAGGGCCGCCGGGGCCTTTATGCTGCTCTTGGAGGCGGCGACCCTGTTTACTGGCTGGCTCATGGGCGTGAACCCCCTGGATCAGCCCGCGGTGGAACTGGGCAAGCGCCTGGCCAACGCCCGCCTGGGCGCGCCCGGCTATGCTACCGAACATGCGGATCTGGATACTTTTATGGCCGTGCCCACGCAAGAGCAGGCATTTTAAGGAAAGCAGATGTTCTTCAAAAAAAAGCGGAGCGCAACGAACAGTGATTCGGGCTGCGCGCCGCGCGGCCCACAGGCTGAAGACGGCGCACAGACGTATGCCGGCGGCGTTCAGGACTGGAGCCCGAGCAATCCGGGCGGGCCTGTTCCCAATGCACAGGGTGAAGCTGAAGGCGGCCTGCCGCTGAGCTACGCCCGTCCTTTGTCGTGGCTTTCACTGGTGGTCATTTTGCTCACCAGTCTGGGGCTTTCTTTCTTTATCTCCAATTCGGCGCGCGAAACGCTGCTGACCCGGCAGGAAGGCTTTGCCCGCCTGCTGGTAGAAAACCTCAACAGCCAGATATTCCGGCGTTTCGCCCTGCCGACACTGATGGGCTACGGGCGCATCGCCCTGCGCCAGCCCGCACAGTACGAAAGACTTGACCAGGTCGTGCAATCCGTCCTTCAGGGGTTGCCGGTGGAACGCCTGCGCATTTACGACTTTTCCCGGCTGGTGGCCTATTCCACCCACAAGGAAGAAGTGGGCCGGGCCGGGCTTTCCCCCGACAATCTTGATGACATACTGCACGGCGGAGCGCCTTCGTCTGAAATAGTCTCCACCATACCCGCCTGGCAGGCCCCCTTCAGGCTGCCGCTGGAGGAGGGCACCTTTGTTCTGCGCGTGCTCTATCCGCTCAAAGGCGAACCCCTGCAACCAGGGCAGGAAGCTCCCATCATGGGGGCCCTTGAACTCACGCAGGACATTACGGGCGACTATGAGCAGGTGCTGACTTTCCAGGGCATCATTGTGGTCATGTGCCTCATGTCTTCCGTGGTGCTTTTCGGCCTGCTGCTCATGCTTATCCACCGTTCGGAGCGTGTACTGGCCGAGCGTATGCAAAAAAACCGGCAGCTTGAAAAGCAGCTGCACAGCAATGAGCGTTTTGTGAGCATGGGGCGCGTCATCGCCAGCATTGCCCACGAAATACGCAATCCCCTCGGCATCATCCGCTCCAGCGCCGAATTGCTGCAACGCCGTACAGACCAGGCCGATGCGGGCACGCGGCGTATTCTGGGCGCGATTTTTGACGAATCTGTGCGCCTGTCGCAGACGGTAAACGATTTTCTGGACTACGCCCGCCCCCGTCAACCCAAGCAGAACCTTGTTGATGTGAGCCTTGTGCTGGATCAGCTGCTGGCCTTTCTTGAAGGCGACATGGCCCGGCGCGGCGTGGCAGTGGAGCGTGAGACTGAAGAATCGCTCTTTGTACACGGCGACAAGGATTTGCTGTACCGCGCTTTTTACAATATCCTGATCAACGGACAACAGGCGATGGACGGGCCGGGCATCCTGCGCATCAGCGGCAGCCACGACGGCGACGGCCATGTCCGGCTGGAATTTCTTGATTCCGGGCCGGGCTTTGACGCAGCCACTGTGGGCAATCTGCTGGATCCCTTCTTTACGACCAAAGACGGGGGCACAGGCCTGGGGCTGCCCATTGTACAGTCCATTATCACCAGCCACGGCGGCGAGATCCAGCTGGAAAACGGCCCGGAAGGCGGCGCTCTTGTACGTGTGCTGCTGCCCGAGGCCCATACCGGGGCACAGGAATAGTCTTATGAGTGAAAAAGCGCATATTCTTATTATTGACGACGAAAAAAACTATCTGCTTGTTCTGCAAACCCTGCTGGAAGACGAAGGATACGTCGTCACCGCCATCAGCGACCCCGAAACCGCCCTGGCCTTTCTTGAAGAAAGCGAGGTGGACGTGGTGGTGACGGACATGAAGATGCCCAAGGTCACCGGGCGTGAGGTGCTTGAAAGAGTAAAGAAACGCTGGCCCTATATTCCGGTGCTCATCATGACGGCCTTCGGGTCCATTGAAAGCGCTGTGGACGTGATGAAGTACGGGGCCTTTGACTATATCACCAAGCCTTTTTCCAATGACGAGCTTTTGCTTTCCATCCATAACGCCGTGGAACTTGCCCGCGCCCACAGGCAGTACCGCCTGTTGCAGGAAGTTATGGAAGACCGCTACGGCGTACACAAGATCGTGGGGCGCAGCCGCGCCATACGCGACGTGCTTGTCATGGTTGAACGCGCCGCGCCCAGCCGCTCGACAGTGCTCATTACAGGCGAATCGGGCACGGGCAAGGAGCTTGTGGCGCGCGCCATACACTACACAAGCCCCCGCAAGGACAATCCCTTTGTGTCCGTCAACTGTATGGCCCTCAACCCCGGCGTGCTGGAAAGCGAGCTTTTCGGGCACGAAAAAGGCTCCTTTACTGGCGCAGTGGCCATGCGGCGCGGCCGCTTTGAACAGGCCGACGGGGGCACGCTTTTTCTGGACGAAATAGCCGAACTCACGCCCGACCTTCAGGTCAAGCTTTTGCGTGTGCTTCAGGAACGGCGGTTCGAGCGTGTGGGCGGCGGCGAAGAAATTGAGGTGGACATTCGCGTGGTGGCAGCCACGAACAAGGATCTTGCCGCCCTGGTGGAAAAAGGCGCGTTTCGCGATGACCTGTATTACAGGCTCAACGTGGTGCAGGTTCCCCTGCCGCCCCTGCGCGAGCGCCGCGAAGACATCCCGCTGCTGGTGGCCCACTTTGTGGAAAAAGTCTGCGCTGACAACACCATGGCCGCCAAAACATTCAGCACCGAGGCCCTCAATTACCTGACGGGCTACGAGTGGCCGGGCAATATCCGGCAGCTTGAAAATGTGGTGGAGAGCTGTCTTGTGCTGGTGCCCGGCGCTGTCATCAATGTGGACAATCTGCCCGCAGAAATCCGCGATGAAGAATCACAGTTCAAAAGCGCCGTGGACCTTCTGCCCGTGCAGCTCGACCTTGCCGACACCCTGGAAAAAATCGAAGCCGCCCTCATACGCAGGGCGCTGGTGCGGGCAGATCTTGTGCAGGTCAAGGCTGCGGAATATCTTGGTATTTCAAAAAGCCTGCTGCAATATAAGCTGAAAAAATACGCCATAACAGGGCATTAACAGGGTATTAGAAAGTTTTACAGAGATGTTTTGTGGGGGTGGGACCCTCCTTTGGACCAGATTACCTTTGAAATGTTTTACATTTCAAAGGTGTCATTCTGCCGCAAATGCGATTTGCGGCAGAATCCACGCCACGTAGTGGCGCGCTGCACTCTCGTGCAGCGGTAGAGCATTTACCTTTTTTCAAAAGGTAAATACTCTAAAAAGGGTCTCCTCCCCCACGCCCCCACCCCCTAAAATATATTTGGTTCTTGCTATACAATGACGTGAACAGGCCCGTCTTCTGTGGAAGACGGGCCTGTTCGCGTATGGGCGGGGCAAATGCGCTGATGCGTAATGGCGTGTGTTCAGGGAACACGCAATGAAGAAATTTTTACAGAACTATATTCTCAAAGATGCCCCGCCCTTGAGCCAGAACAAGACTGGCATGGCCTGCTGCCGCTGTAGGTAGAGGAACCTGTGGTATCCTTATTTAACTTGTCAAACCTGATTTTTTACGTAAGGATACCCCATTACATATATTGCAGTCAGAATTGCGCCAATGGCACGTGGCTTTGGGTGTGCGTAGGAAGGCGGCAATTGCCCTGAATTGTTGATTGATTGAACAGCTAGAGCAATTTTACTTTGCAATTGTTTAGGCGACCGCGCGAGCAGTCGCCAGCAGCGAAGGCCCAAGCACAGCTTCAGCTTTTGCAAAAACGCCGCCGTGTGCCTGTGCCTGTCCGTAAGTGGTATCAGGTCAGGGAAGACAGGACGGCCAGTTTTTTATCCGGCGGCTGCCAGGGCAGCCGCCGGAATTGCAGAAGGTCTGCGCGATCTGGCCCGGTGCATCAGCCTTTGCGGTTGGCCAGACGCTTTTTGAGGTTTTGGGCCACAACTTCCGGGTCCATCGGCTTGCGGGCAATGCCGCTTTCCATGGCAGCCTTGGCGGTGGCAGCGGCCACTCGTGGCGCTACTTCGGGGTTGAGCGTGGAAGGGATGATAAATTCCGGGTTCAGCTCTTCAGGCTTGACCAGATCGGCTATGGCATAGGCCGCCGCAATTTTCATGGCGTCGTTGATATCCGTGGCGGCCACGTCCAGAGCCCCCCGGAAGATGCCGGGGAAGGCCAGCACGTTGTTGATCTGGTTGGGGCAATCTGAACGGCCCGTGGCAATCACTTTGGCCCCGGCGTCCTTGGCGCGCTGGAGCGGCCAGATTTCAGGTATGGGGTTGGCCTGCGCGAAGACTATGGGGTCTTTGGCCATGCTGCGTATCATATCTTCAGTGAGGGTGTCCGGTGCGGACACGCCGATGAAGACGTCCGCGCCCTTGATGGCGTCGGCCAGGCCGCCCTTGATCTTTTGGGGATTGGTGCGGCGGGCGATGTCTTCCTTGTAGGAGTTCATGCCCTCCGGGCGGCCTTCCCATATGGGGCCGCGCGAGTCGCACATGATGACGTTTTTCAGGCCAAGCGCCATGAGCAGCTTGATGATGGCAATGCCCGCTGCCCCTGCGCCGCTGGTGACGACGGTGATGTCTTCCAGTTTCTTGTTCACGATCTTGAGGGCGCTGATAAGCCCGGCCAGGGTGACAACGGCCGTGCCGTGCTGGTCATCGTGAAAGATGGGGCCCTTGAAGATGCCGTTCTTTTTCAGGCTGTCTTCAATGACAAAGCACTCTGGAGCCTTGATATCCTCAAGGTTCACGCCGCCGAAGGTGGGCGACATGAGTTCCACCAGTTCAACGATTTTTGCGGTATCCTTGGTGTTGATGCAAATGGGGAAGGCGTCCACATCGCCAAAGGTTTTGAAAAGCAGGGATTTGCCTTCCATAACCGGCATGGCGGCGGCAGGGCCGATGTCTCCCAGGCCCAGCACAGCTGTGCCATTGGAAACCACGCAGACAAAGTTGGAGTGGTTTGTGTAGACATCAAGCGTTTCGGGCTGACGGTAGATTTCCATGCAGGGCTCGGCAACGCCGGGCGAATAGGCCAGGGTAAGGTCATCGGCGTCATTGACGGGCACTTTGACGCGCACCTCTATCTTGCCCTGATACTCTTTGTGCATGGCCAGGGCTTCATCCCGCAGATTCTTGATACGAGACATGATACACTCCTTGACTGACGTGTTTCTGCCTGGGGGGTCGAAATAAACGGCCTCGCGGGCGGTTAGGGCAATTTCACTAGCGATGCTGTCGCCATCCGTAAGGCTTCTTTGTCGCCTGACGGCTGCCGCTTGAAATTGCTCTGGCGGATGCGGAAGCAGACGCCCGCCGCAGAGGTGTAAGCGCAGTTTATCTGCGCGGTTAAGCACCGAAGCGAGCGTATCTTAAACTTTGAGAATGTACATTTTCAAAGTTAATCTGCTCCAGGACGAAAAAAAACGGCAAGGAGCGCCAGGCGCCATGATTCCTTGCTGCCCCACAGGTATACAGGAAGAGCCCTGGCAAGCAAACAGCTTGTTTGCCCCATAATTTGCAAGCCGGGGAGATGTGATCCTGTGATGCCAGTTGTTTTTAAAAAACCCGCGTGGCAAGGTTATGCGTATCCGTGCCATGGTTACTTACTGTATAAAGGAGATAGATAGCGCCATGACAACCACCAATGCGAATAATGGCAGTGCGGAAAGGCTGCAGGGCAGAAGACGCAGCATCCAACGTCCGCGCGTGCATGTGGAGGTGCTGTCCTGCCTGTTGGAAGACATACAATCTGGCGTATACCAGGTGGGGCAAAAACTGCCTTCTGAACGTGAGCTTATGGATGAATTTGGTGTTGGGCGGCCTGCCGTGCGCGAAGCGCTTTCAGCCCTGGCGCGCATGGGTCTTATAGAGGTGTCGCCCGGCATGCGCGCGCGGGTCTGTAGGCTTACGCTCAACCCCCTGCTGCGCGAAATGCGCGCCACCATGGAAATTTACTCCAGCACGCATGACGGCTGGCGGCAGATGCACGATCTGCGGCAGTTTTTTGAAACGGCGGTGGCGCGTCATGCGGCCCGGCATATGACGGACGAGCATCTGGCTGAACTCGCGCGCATACTGCAAAGGCAGCGCGCCCTGCTGGACAATTCGGAAATACGGGAATTTGCCGAGGCGGACATTGATTTTCACCGCTATCTTGTCAACTGCGTCTCAAACAGTTTTCTGGATATCATTTCCAACGGCTTCGCGGGCTGGCTGATCACGCCCCTGTACGCCTCCATGCAGGTGCGCAAGCAGAGTGAACTGGCATACAATGCCCACGTGCGGATTTATGAAGCGCTGCAGCAGCGCGACGCCGACGCGGCGGAAGAGGCCATGCGCGCCCACCTGGGAGAAATGCGCGGCATTTATCAGGTGGATGTCATGTCTGACACGGAAAAAGACCGCTAGGGCCGTTTGCGCCAGAACCGTTTGCGCCAGAACCGTTTGCGCCAGAATCGTTTGCGCCAGAATCGTTTGTGAATGAAATGAGTCAGCTGCCCTGCAAGGATTTCTCTGAAAATCCTTGCCACAAAATGCGGGCAGGCAGGCTTTTTGCCTGCCATACGCGAGCATTGCAGTGCTCAATGCCCAAAAAAGTAAAAGCCGCAACGGAGATTCCGTTGCGGCTTTTATAGGCCGGACACCCGGCAACGTCTGTTGCCGCTGCTTCCTTTCGGACCTGACGGAGTTGGCAGTGATGCCGCCGCCCGGCCTGGCAAATGCTTTACCTGTAAAGATGTGGGCTGTCAATGCCCGGCCAGTGTCGTTCCCTTTGCACGCAGCCTGTTGTTTCGCTCTTTTGCCGAAGTGGCGACAACGCGGGCCTGTTTTATCCTGCGGCCCCCATGCGGGCTTTTTTCCTATCCAGCAGGCCGGGCAGGGCAGTGGCGTTGCTCAATATCCTGTCCATCATGCTGTCGCTCAGGCCGCCCATCTGCTGAATCCGCTGGAGTTCTTCCAGCGGGTCGTAAAGCGGCCAGTCCGTGCCAAAGAGTATCCTTTCCGGGGGGCAGGCAGCCAGCAGCTTTTTGACCAGCATGGGGGTCGCAAAGGGCGTGGTGCTGGACGTGTCGAACCAGAGGTTGGGCCGCTCCCTGACCATGAGGGTCTTGAGCGCGTGCGCCCACATGCGGTAGCCGCCAAAATGCGCGGCAATGACCTGAAGCCGGGGGAAGGCGTCCAGAATGGCCGCAAGCTTGTAGGGGCAGGAGGGGTTTTTTTCAGGGGAGATTCTGTCGCCGATGTGCATCTCAAACACAAAGCGCCCTTGAGACGCCTCAAAGATGGGCAAAAGGCGCGGGTCGCTGAGCCAGAATCCCTGAAAGTCCGGGTGCAGCTTCATGCCGCGTATGCCGGCCGCTTCCAGACGGTCCAGTTCCGCTTCCCACTGCTCATAGCCGGGGTGCACCGTGCCAAAAGCGATAACCTGGTCCGGGTAGGCCCTTTGCAGGCTGATGGCGTAACTGTTTGCCGGAATGACCTGTGCGGGCGCCGTGGCTGCGCACAGCACCACACACCTGTCAATTCCGGCCTTGCGCTCGCGTTGCAGCAGATCATCTATGGTGCCATTGCCAGCGCAGGCAACATCATAATGTCCGTTAAGGTGTTCCACGGCCTTGTGCGCAATCTTGGGATGAAAGGCGTGGGTGTGGATGTCAATGTACATGGCTAGGCGTTGCTCACCCCGTTTACGACATTGACGGGCGTGCCCGCACTCCAGCGGCGGATGTTTTCCGCGGTGAGGTCAATGATGTTCTGACGCGCCCTGGTAGTGGCCCAGGCGATATGCGGTGTAATAAGCGTATTGGGGGCCGTGAGCAGGGGGTTGTCCGCTTTGGGGGGTTCTTCGGAAAGAACGTCCGTGCCAAGCCCGCCCAACTGGCCGCTTTTGAGGGCTGCGGCGGCTGCGGCCTCGTCCACAAGCGGCCCACGGGACGTATTGAGCAGTATGGCCCCCTTGCGCATGTTGGCCAGGGTTTTCGCATTGATTATGTGCTGCGTTTCCTTGGTCAGTGGGCAGTGCAGGGAAATGACGTTTGATGCGCAGATGAGATGCTCAAGCGTGGCAAAGGCAAAGGGGCTGTAAGTGGGCGGATCCTTGGGAACACGGCAGTAAGCAAGAACGCTCATGCCGAAAGCGTGCGCCAGTTCGCCCATGCGGCGGCCGATGGAGCCAAAACCGATAAGCCCCATGGTCAGCCCTTCAAGGCAGACGGGCGGGAGCTTCCAGTAGCACCATTGCTTTGACTTCAGCCAGTCGCCGTTTTTTACGCTCTCGGTGTGCAGGCTGGTGTGGCGGCACAGTTCCAGCAACATGGCCATGGCATGCTGCGCAACGTCGCTCACGCCGTAGGCCACCACATTGCACACAGGTATGCCGCGCTGGGCAAGCGCGTCCACATCGATGATATTGTAACCGGTGGCCAGCACGCCCACCATGCGCACACCTTCAATGGCGGGCAGGTCTTCTTTGAGAAGCGGGGTCTTGTTGGTCAGCAGGACGTCGGCGCCCTTGGAGCGTTCAGCCAGCTGATCCCTGCTGGTAGACTCGTACACGGTTACATCGCCCAGGGCCTTGATGGGACCCCAATCCACATCGCCGGGGTTGAGTACCCCACCGTCAAGAATGACAATCTTCATTGAAATATCCTCGCTTGTGGGCAGTGTAGCCCGAGCCGGAAGCCTCCGCAAGTGGCCCGGGTCAGGGAGGCTTTGTGTGCCTGCACAGGGCTTGAGCCTGAGAGTACGCGAGCCTGCCCGCTTCTGAGATGTCGGGAGCAGTGTACCTTTGAAAAAAGGAAGATGCTCCAACGCTGCACGCAGGTGCAGCGCGCCGCAACGTGGCGCGGATTCGGCCAAGAATCGAATTTTCGGTCGAATGACAAATTGAAATGCAAAACATTTCGAAAGTAGTCCGGCATGCGCAACATATCATTGAACATATCCATGCTCAATGGTTGAAGCTGCCGCTGGCGTGCGCGGCAGGGCTGTGCATCCGCCTGCGCTT
The DNA here is from genome assembly GCF_034006445.1 of Desulfovibrio sp. Classification (NCBI taxonomy): domain Bacteria; kingdom Pseudomonadati; phylum Thermodesulfobacteriota; class Desulfovibrionia; order Desulfovibrionales; family Desulfovibrionaceae; genus Desulfovibrio; species Desulfovibrio sp. The sequence continues at coordinate 54,394 of NZ_JAVESS010000007.1, forward strand.
TACGTCGGGGGATTGTCACGCGCCGCCAGAGTGACGGTGGGGTGCGCGTACAAAAAAATGTCTTATTGGGGGAGCAGAATGCAAAAAAGGCCACCCTTGCGGGTGGCCTTCAAGTTCGTCACACAGACCAGAGGTCTAGTGGGCGATCACGCGGAAGTCGTCGCGGCGGTTCTTGGCCCAAGCGGCTTCGTTGTTGCCCTGCACGGCGGGGTTTTCCTTGCCGTAGCTGATCATTTCAAGCTGGTTGGGGTTCACGCCAAGCATAACCAGGTATTCATACGCACCGCGAGCGCGGCGTTCGCCAAGGGCGAGGTTGTATTCCTGGGTGCCACGATCGTCGCAGTTGCCTTCGATGCGAACGCGGATGCTGGGGAACTGCTTCATCAGATCAGACTTCTGCTTCAGCATTTCTTTGTACTGGTTTTCGACGTTGAACTTGTCAAAAGCGAAGTACACGCGGCCATCAGTGATCTGCTGGACAGCAGCGCGCATTTCAGGGGTCATGCCATCGTCATAGCCGGGTTCGCCAGTGGTTTTTTTTGCACAACCAAAACCGGCGGCCAGAGCCATAACCAAAGCGAGAATAAGAGCGTAGCGTTTCATTGTGTCCTCCTGAACAGCTCATTCTCCAAGAAATTAATACCTTTCCTTTCAGCACACATAAGGGCGCATTGCCCTTGCATAACAGATGGTATCTGCACCGTAATTTTTGTCAAGAAGTGTGTTGGGTTTTCGGCCCATTTTCGTAAAATATTTTTTACCCGGCATGCCATGAAATCGTTGAAAACCGGGTAAAAAATATCTTTATCCAATTATTCTGATAGTGCAATTATTTTTGTACCCCTGGCATGCCCCAACGGGGAAATGACGCATTTCCACCACCGGTGGGCACCCGCTTGGCGTCGCCGCCATGCCGGGTGATCAGGTAAATGCCGCGCCCGCCGCCACGTGAGGAGGAAAATGCGATAAAGTAGCTGTCCGCACAGAAGGCGGGCTGCTCGTCGCTGCCGGGGCCAAAGGTCACCTGGCGCTCCATGCCCGTGAGCATGTCCTGCACAAAGATGCGGTGGCCGTACTCCGTCATGCGGCTGTACACCACAAGAGTGCCGTCAGGCGAGAGGTTGGCTTCGGAATTGTAGGTGCCGTTCTTGCTCACTCGCGTGATGGAGCCGCTGCCGAGGTCTTTGAGGAAGATCTGGGGGCCGCCCAGCCGCGAGGAGGTGAAGGCCATCTTGGAGCCAGTAGCGTCAAAGGTCGGCGATACGTTGATGGCGTCGCTCTGCTCAAGCACCTTTTCTTTCTGGAAAACGTGGTTGAGCTGGAAGATGACGGGGTATTTGCCGTTGGAAAGCGCCACGGCCACCTTGTTGTCGGGCATGAACGCAGGCCCGATGACCACGTTGCCGGGGAAGCGGATACGCTGCACCTTGCCGCTGGCGCGGTCCCAAACGCCCAGAGCGTGGGACTGGGGGTCAATCTGGGTAAAGACCACAAAACGGCCGTCAGGCGACCATGCCGGAGACATGGCCTCACCGGGCATATTGGTGATCTGGCGCAGATCGCGGCCCGTGGGCTTGACCAGCCAGACGTTGGAATCCATCTTGCCGTTTTTCTTGATGAAGGCCAGCGTGGAGCGGAAGAAGGAACCGTTGCCCGTCAGGGCTTCCAGCAGGTCGGCGCAGAAGCGGTCCGCCACTTCGGGCAGATCGCGGGAGCTGACCTTGGGATATTCCTTGCCAAAAAGGCGGCCGCCGGTGTTGGTTTCAAAGGCGCGTATCTGCACAGGGCGGGTGCCGCTGTCGCCTTCAGGCCAGAATGTGGTGACCACAATGTCGGATCCGGCAAGCTGAAAGCGCTTGAAATCCAGTGAGGGCGGTTCGTAACCGGCCAGAACCGCGCCGCCGAGCACGGCCTTGGGATCGGTCAGGCGCATGAAGGGCAAAAAGCTCAGGTTTTCCTGAACAATCTTTTGCAGGTCTGCGCCCATGCCCGAGGCCGGAGTCTGCGGGCCTTTGAGAGGCGCGGCCAGCGCCAGGTTGACGATGTTCTGGCCCGGACCATAAATGTCCACGCGCATGGCGGCCTGTGCCCCGCTTCCCAGGGCCAGCCAAAGCCCCAGAGCCAGGAGAAGAAGCAGTTTTTTCATGGCGTCAGCAGTCCTTGTTGCATCGGCGCGCTAACGGCGCACCAGAGTAAGAGTTATATCCAGCGTTGCGTCAAGCCCTGCAGGAGGCGGCGGTATGCTGCCAACCTTGGCAATGCCTTTGTGCACGAAGGAATCAAGCATTTTGTCGCCGCTGTTTTCAATAAGGGCGGCATCCTCAATGGCCCCTGTCTTGGGGTTCACCTTCAGACGCACCGTAGGATAATAGGTACCGGGCGGGGTTTCAACCGGTATGATGATGGATTTGGCAAGCTGTTGTTTCACAGCGACAAAATACGTGCTGTAATTTTTGCCGTATTTGTACTGGGCTTTGATTTTCGAGCCATAAAGTCTTTTTGCATCCGGGGCAGGAGTGGATGTGGCCGGGGCCGGGGCTACGCTGCGGCCTGCGGGCCCTGCGACCTCGCTTGTGGCGGCGGACGGCTGCGCCCCTGCGTCGGGAAGGGGCGGCAGGGGCGTTGGCGCGATGGTCAGGGGAGATGCCTGCACTTGCGCAGAAGGGGCGCTTGTTGCCGCACCTGCAGCGTCCTTGTCCTGATCCCTGCCCTGATCCTTGCCCTGTTCGCTGTCCTGGGCCCTGGCCTGATCCTTTTTCGCCTGCGAGTTCCCAAGGCTTACCTTGGCCGGGGTGCTGTCCTGGCTACGGCCTGCCAGTGGCGCTGCCTTTTCGTCGGTTTTTACGGCCTTGCCGCCCGAGCGATCTTTGGCGGGCGGAGCCGGGGCCACAACCGTGGGCCTGATAGCGGGCAGATCCTTGCCAGTGGCCTTGGCGGCCTCTTCTGCCCGTTGGCGCGCGCGCTCTTCCGCGCCAGCGGCCATGTTGTCGCTCATGGCGGCCTCGGCCTTGACGCGGGCCTGCTCCTCAAGGCGCAGCGATTCCGCATCATCCGGTATCTGGTTGCGCGTCTTGCCCTTGGGAGTGCCTGTCCAAAAGGACAAATGCACTTCCAGCGGTTTTTCATACGGCGTTCTGCCAAAGGAGCCGATCTGGCGCACCGCGCCGCAGGCGGAACTGTCCAGGGCTTCCATGCCCGAGGGGCGCAGCGGGGTGCAGTTCAGCACATGGCCCTGGCCGTCAAGCCCCACTTTCAGCAGAACCTGAAAGTCGCCTTTCAGGGCCGGGGGCGGGGCCCAGATGTCCACTATCTTATCAAGCATCTTCCCGGTATAGCCGCCGGAAGCGTCCGCCGTGGCCATGGCCGCAGCAAAGGCCCCCGTGGCCGTAAGGCTCAGGGTCAGCATGCCAAGAAGCTGAAACAGTCTGCGGGAAAAATAGAGAAGCGACGTGCGCTGCGCGGATGGCATGGTAACCCCCTGTAGGCACAGAATAGCCCGTATGTTAAAACGGACGTCTCGTATGGGCGTCCATTGTGAAGAAACAATCCATCTGACAATCCTGAACAGAGAGGGCGGCGCAAAGCCTCCTTGCCTGTCCGTGTGCGAATGGCGTTCGCGCCAGGGCGTCAAACAGCGTGTTGCTTGAGCGTTGCACCATTGTAATCTGCTGTAATTTGCCGCTCTTGTCCACTGCTACAGCCAGAGCAGGGTACCTTTGAGCTGCCCTGCAATGCAATTTGTCATTCTGCCGAAAGATGCGATTCTTGGCAGAATCCGTGCCACGGTATGCCGCGCTGCATTTTCGTGCAGCGATAGAGCACGTATCCTTTAGAGCATTTAACACTTGAAATGCTCGCGTACGGCAGGCAAAAGCCCGCCTACTCGCATTTCGTGGCAAGGATTTTCAGAAAAATCCTTGCAGAGCATTTAACTCATTTCATTCGTAAACTGCTCTAGTAAAGGAGATGCCCTGGCAGGCACGTGCGCCACACGGAGTGCGCCGATGTGAAAGCCAGTGGGCACGCACCTTTTCATGGGCTCCCCGCTGGTTTTGAACGTGACCAGGGAGGGCGCGTCTTCTGAAGCTTTTTGGGCATCGGGCGGCATCTTGGGAGATGCCGCGTGATGAAGCCGGCAGGAACACGAGGCCCGGCATATACGGTTTATGAACCAGAGCGCGTAATGCCGCCACACGCGAAAGCGGCATTACGGCCTCAGATCCCTTGGGGGCATGGTTCTGCTGGTGTTATCTGCCCATCAGTTCGTCATAGGTGAACACAAGGTCCATGTCGCCGTATTCCGCGGAAGGCGGGGCAGGGAAGTCCCCGCTCTGGCTGGTGCGGATGATGGCGTTCACCGTGGAGGCGTCAAACTGGGAGTTGCCGGAGCTTTGCGAAATGACGGGCTGCTGCAGCATCTTGCCCTGCATGTCCACGCGCACGTGCACGACGCAACTCAGGTTTCTGCGACTTGCCGAGGTAAAGCCCCAGTTGGGCCGCACAGCCAGCATGACCTGCCCCTGATAGACATCGCCAAGTCCGCCGCCGCCAGGGCCCGACCCTTCGCCGCCGCCGCCGCCGCGATGCCCGCCTGCCCGTTTCTGGGCCTGGGCAAGGGCCTGCTCAACGGCATTGCCCCTGTCGCCGGAATCAGCGCGGGACGTGGCGTTACGCTTGGCCTGCTGCAGGGCCGCAGCCACCGGATCTTCCGCTGACTTCTGGGGGCCTTTCTTGTCGTCTTTTTTGGCAGGTTCCGGTTTTTTCTGTTCCTTGGACTTGTCAGTTTCCTTGGGTTTGTCCGGTTCCTTGGGCTTGTTTTCTTTTTTGGCGGCCACAGGGGTCGCGTCGTGCTTGGGCTCGGGCTTGGGTTCCGGTTTTGGTTCCGGCTTGGGCTCTGGCTTTTTGACCGGGGCCACATCGGGCTTGGGTGGCGGCGTCACGGGAGAAGGCTGTTTTACTTCAACCCTTTCCGGAGCGGCAACTTCTGCCTTGGGCGCAGGCGGAGTGGGCGCAAGAGGCCCGTCGCCCGGCGCGCCCATATGTCCGAGAATGGGAGAAGGCGTACGGTTGCCGCCAGGCGCGCCCTCCACCAGGCTGATCATGACAGGAGGCGCGTCAAGCCGGACAGGCGGTGGGCTGGGCCAGAACCATATGAGCAGAAAAGCCGCCAGGTGCAGGCACAGGGAAAGAACATACGAGGCCAGACGCATACAAAAACCTACTTCGGGGCACGGGCAGGAGCGGTTTTGCCGCCCTTGGCCGGAGCTTGATCGGGCTGTTCGGCGATGACGCCGAGCTTTTCAATGCCGACGGCCTTGATATGTCCCATAACTTCCACCACAGTGCCGTAAGGTACGGCCTTGTCTGCCTGAAGGAAGAGCGTTTTATTTTTTTCTTTGACCAGGCGTTGCAGGTAGCCTTCAAGGTCTTCCATATTGTCCACGCCGTATTCATCCAGGTAGATCTTGCCGTCGTTGCGCACGGTAAGCACCATATGATCGGCTTCAGTGGGCAGCACTTCAACCTGCGTGGTCTGGGGCAAATCAACCTCGAGCCCCTGGCTCATCATGGGCGTTGCCACCATAAAAATGATGAGCAGCACCAGCATGACGTCCACAAAGGGCGTGACGTTGATATCCGAAACGAATTTGTTGCCGCCTCCGACGTTGGCTCCCATGCTACATCTCCGTGGCGCCGGTGCGCTGCACGGGCCGGTGGGCATTGAGTTCGCGCTGTACGCGGTTCAGGAAGACGCCCGCAAAGTTCACCAGCAGCGTATCCACCTGAGAGAGCTTGCCCATAAAGATGTTGAAGCCGATGGTGGCGGGCACGGCCACAGCGAGGCCAATGGCGGTGGCGACCAGGGCTTCGGAAATGCCGGGGGCCACGGTGGCCAGCGAGGCGGATTTGAGCATGCCGATGGAGTGGAAGGAGCTCATGATGCCCCAAACCGTGCCGAACAGGCCGATAAAGGGCGCGGTATTGGCCGTGGTGGCCAAAAGCGAGAGCGAGCGCTGCAAGCGCGCCAGTTCGCTGCCCACACCCTGACGCAGGGCGCGGCGGACGTTGTCCACCACAACTTCGCTGCTGTTGCCAAGCTCCTTGGAGCGGTTGAATTCCAGCACCCCCTGGTGCGCTATATAGTAGAGGGGGGATGCGGGATCAGCGCCCAGAGACTGCACGGCTTCACGCAGGTTGGGGGCTTTTTCAAACCCTTCCGTGCCGTTAAGCGCCTTGTTGTTGGCGGCGCTGAGCGAAAAAAATTTCTGGATCATCAGGCCCCAGCTGATAATGGACATAACGACCAGAAGAGCCAGCACCGCCTTGGCCACCAGGCTCGCCTGGGCAATCATTGAAAAGAAACTGAATTCCATGAAGTTCTCCATAAGTGCGCAGCAGCCGTGTTTGTCACAAATCGCCGCAAGTAGTGCCGGAACGCAGGGCGCAAAAAAACGCCGGTCATGACAGCAGCGCCGTCACAGCCGCATAAGGCTCTGGCGGAGAATGCAACGAGTGGGGCAAAGTTTCAAGATTTTTTTTAGACCTTTTGCCCCTGGCCAGCTTTCGGCGGGGTTTTTAGCCCTGCGCCGGAACGGAATGCACCTGTCCGGGCGGTTCGTCAAGTCCAATCATTGGCGCCTGCGGGGTATGCGCCCGAGCGGCGCGGTGTTGGACAGCCATGCGTGCGCCATACTTACGTCATTTGCTGCGCCATTACATGTGGCGTTACGTGCGCCAGTACATGCGCCATTACATGCGCCAGTACATGCGGCAGTACATGCGGCAGTCACGCGTGCCGCCTGCAGGCGCTGCTTACGCGCAGCCGCCTTGTCCGTCGCCGCTTTTGCCTGAAAAAACAGGACGTGCCGTCGGCAGCGCGTACCTGGGGGCCTGAATGCCGCCAGTTTTCGTGAGGCCCGCTGCGCCGCGCTCACTGTCAATAGTATAGGAAGAAGTTATTTTGGCAAGCCGGGTGAAAATAAGCCAGGACTGCGCCGTACAGTGGAGGATTTCGCCCGGCGGCATGAAATATTTTATATTTATTTTTTTCATTGTGTCCTATATGCTTGGGCGCGTATTGCCGAGCCAGCCGGGTCATGCCTGACTGGCCAGAGCGTCACGTCAAGGGTGTGCCGGGCCGTATTGCCAATGACGTTTGTGCGTTGTATGCAGGCAATGCAAGAGCCACCATCCCCATACGCCGCTTTCAGGGCGCGTGCCACCTCTCAATTACGGCGGTTTCAGTGATTCGCTCGTCCATCCTTTTTCTTGCCCTTGCGGTGATCTTTTTTTGCTCTCCCTCCATTGCGGCACAGCGCGGTACGGGGCCTGGGGCTGCTGTTCCCCTTTTTCAGGGGCAGCGCAGCCTTGGGCAGCAGGACGGAACAACGCCAGGTGGAGCAACGGCAGGCACGGGAAAAAACGATGGCAGGGGGCTGCGCATCACCATGCCCGATGCCGTGAACCGCTCTCTGGAGTTTAACCCCAGTCTCGGTTCGCAGGAGGCGCAGGGGCGTTCGTCGGAAGAAAGCCGCAAGTCCGCGCGCGGGGCTTTTGGCCCCAGGCTTGGCATGACCTATTCAACGGCCAAGCAGGAAAGGAAGAGCAATCCTTCCACGGTCAAGCCGCCAAATATGGGCTCGTACAGCTGGGGCGTGGAAATTTCACAGCCGGTGTTTCAGGGCTTCAAGCTGCTGGCGAACTACCAGAAGGCCGCCCTCCAGGCCGACAGCGACAAGGCTGCCCTGCGTAATGCCGAACTGTCCATGACGGAACAGGTGCAGGCGCAGTTTCTGAATCTTTTGCGCTATGAAGAGAGCGTGCGCAGCGAGCGTGACGCCCTGGCACGGCTGCGTGATCAGTTGCGCATTACCACGGCCTTTTTTGACGTGGGGCTGCGCCCCAGGCTGGATGTGCTGCAGGCCGAAGTAGACGTGTACCAGGCGGAAAATTCGGTCATCATCGCTGAAAACAACCGTGAGACCAGCTATGCGCTGCTGAACACGCTGCTGGGGCTTCCGGCCACCGCGCAGGTAAACTACACGGGCCAGCTTGCCCACGTGCCTTTTTCACGGTCGCTGGAGCAATGCCTTGAGGCTGCCTACCGCCAGCGCCCTGATCTGTATATGGCCGCCAAGTCGGTGGAAATTGCCGGCAAAAACCAGCAGGCGGTACAGAGCGACTATTATCCGCAGGTAGAGGGCTATTATAATGTAACCCAGAGCGGCAACACGCCCGATCTGCAAAAGGACGGCAGCAACGGCTCGCGTTCGCAGACCTGGGAGGTGGGCGCGCGCGCCACCTGGAATGTTTTTCAGTGGGGCACTACCTATTACGCTGACAAGGAAGCCGGATGGCTTGTCACCAAGATGCGCTATGAGGCGGAAAATCTCAAGCTCAGCGTGGGGTATGACATCAAGTCCAAGCTGCTGGCCGTGCGCGAAGCAGAAAAACGCATTAACGTGGCGGAAAAAACCGTGGAGCAGGCCACCGAGGCCTACCATGTGGCCTTGGCCCGCTACCAGGAACAGGTGGGCACCAACTTTGACGTACTGGACGCATCGTCCAAGCTCACCACGGCCCAGGCAGCCCTGACGGGAGCCAAGGCCGACTATCTTACTGCCCTGTCGCAATTGTATGTGGCCATGGGCGAATTTCAACCGGACCTTATGAGGCGTTGACCCGGATGCCTGGAGCGCCCAAGCACAAGCGAAAGAGGAATGAAAGAATCCTACCTTACCATTACGCCCCTGGGGGGCCTTGGGGAAATCGGCCTTAACTGTCAGTTGTGGGAAACCGCAGGCGGCGTGGTCATGGTTGACTGCGGCCTTATGTTTCCTGACGACGCCCATCTGGGCGTGGACGTGGTTATTCCCCATTTTGGCGCAGTCAGCGCCATAAAAGATAAATTGCTCGGCATTGTGCTCACGCACGGGCACGAAGATCATATCGGGGCTCTGCCCTGGCTTTTGCCCGAACTCAAGGGCACGCGCATCTTTGGTTCGCGTTTTACCCTTGCCCTTGTGGAACACAAACTGCGCGAGCGTGAAATTCTCGACTGGGCGGAACTGTGCCCTGTGGACGCGCAGACGGTTCTGCCCCTGGGCGATCTGACCTTCCATTTTTTCCCGGTCTGTCACTCCATCCCCGAAGGCTTTGGCCTGGGGGTGGAAACGCCCGTAGGGCGCGTCGTCCATAGCGGCGACTTCAAGATTGATCCGCATCCTCTTGACAGCACGGGCACGGACCTTGGCGTTTTTCGCGATTTCGTCGGGCCGCAGGGCGCGCGCCTTCTGCTTTCGGACTCCACCAACGTCATGCGTGAGGGGCATTCCCTCACGGAACGGGAAGTGAAGGACTCGCTGGAAAAGATTTTTGCCAGGGCGGAAGGACGCATCGTCATAACGCTTTTTTCAAGTCATATCCAGAGGATACAGGAAGTATTCGACCTTGCGCGCGAATTCGGGCGCACTGTGGTCATCAGCGGAAAATCCCTGGCCAACAATATAGAGATGGCCCGCGATCTTGGCATCGCCAAGCTGCCCCCGTCGTTTTTCAACGCCCACAACGGCGTGCCCGACCTGCCTGACAACGAGCAGGTGCTTGTGGTCACGGGCGCGCAGGGTGAACCCATGTCGGCCTTGTCGCGCATGGTGCTTGGCGGCCACCGCCAGCTTGAGATCCGCAAGGGCGATACCGTGGTCATGAGTTCGCGCATGATTCCGGGCAATGCCAAGGCCGTGTCCAAGCTCATCAATGAGATGTACCGCATGGGCGCGGAAGTGCTGTACGAAAGCGTCCACGCCATACACGCATCGGGCCACGCCCAGCGCGAAGAACTGCGGGCAATGTTCGAGGCCGTGCGCCCCGAGCTTTTTGTGCCCGTGCACGGCGAGTACCAGCACCTTGTTAAGCATGGCCGCCTGGCTGTGGAGTGTGGCGTCAAGGAAGAGAACGTCATTCTTCTGGAAGACGGGCTGCCCCTGACCCTGCTTGAGGATTCGTTCAGGCTGGAGCAGAAGGTGTCCGTGGAGTGTACGCTCGTGGACGGCAAGGGCGTTGGCGATGTGGGCTACGCAGTGTTGCGTGAGCGCCGCATCCTCGGCGATGAGGGCATGGTTATCGTTGTGCTGGTGGTGGATTCGGAAACCGGCAGCGTGCTGCACGGGCCGGAGATTATTTCCAAGGGATTCGTGTTCGAGCAGCACTACAGCCATTTGCTTGAAGACGCCAAATGCCTTGTGCTTGACGAAATTGAGGCGGCCCGTCCCGGACAGCTCAACCGCATGCAGGAGGGCATACGCTCGTCACTGCGCCGGTTCTTCCGCCGCATACTTGAGCGCGATCCTGTGGTGGTGGCCATTATCAGCGAAGTTTAAGGAAACACTGATTAAAGAGCCTTCTGGAAGCGCGCTGGTATTTCCTTTGGCAAGGCGCGGGCAGACCGGGAAATTTCGGGTTTTGCCTTCGGCCCCTGCGGGGCAGGGCAGGGGTTCTGACGCGTCCTTGAACGATGCCCCGCCCCCTGCGCAGGCCGGGCTGGGGCGTCTGCCGGAATTCGTCGGGAATTCGTCGGGAATCCGTATTGTCCGGCGCGGGTTTGGGGTGGGGGCTGTTCGTCCTTGTTCAGAAGCATGCCGGATTTTTCGTGTGGCATGCCGTAACGGCATGGATATTGCTTTTTTCATGACAAGAAATTGGCGGCGGTAAAAACTGCCGCGAGGAGTTGTCATGAACAAGGCAATCGAGGCTGCCAGGCTTCCCTATATTATGCTGTGCACCGCTCTTGTGGCTTGTGGGCTGTTTTTTGGCACACAGCTCTGGCAGGAGGGCGGGGGGCAGAAAGTTAGGGATGGTCTGCTGTATGCTCCCGGTTTTGTCGTCAAAGCTGAGGTGGTGGATGTGATGCGGGTTGTGCCCTTTGCCGGAGCCAGGCTGCGCAGCCCAAGCGTTGATGCCGATACGGGGTTTGTGGTGCAACTGGCACATTGACGCTACGCGCATTGCGACATTGTCTCTGCGGGCAGAACACCCGGCGCGCCTTGCGGTATGTAACCGCAGCGCCGCGCGGGTGGGTCTGGCCGCCTTTTTGCGGGCATTGGCCGCGCTGGCGACAGCCAGAAATGACGCAAATTTTGGCAGGCCAATGATTTTTGCATAAAATACGCAAAAATTTTTTAAAATATTGCGAATGCAACATCAGGATTTGATGATTTCGTATACCTTGCAGTTATGGAATGCCCGATTTTTTGAACTGCAAACGTGAGCTTTACGGTGTGAATCAAGGGTGAACGCAAAGGGTTACAGGATTGCCTAGCAAATAACTAGGTGGTCTTGACGAAGAAAGATCTATACCTTATCCAGTATGCACTTGTTTACGCAACTGGCACGGTGTTCTTGACCGCACAGCATTCATGCCCTATTTTTACCACTTCACACCATACTAAAACGTGGGTGTTTCCTGGCTCCAAAAAGTCGGGAATACGCTGCGATGTAAAAAAAGGTAAAACTCCGTCATGAATTGGGATTGGGATAAGCTACAGGAAAAGCGGCAGCGGCAGCAGGGAGGCAATCCTCCCCCCCGACCACAACGAGAGACAGAATCTGAAGATGAAGGGCAGGAACGCCAGCAAGCCCCCAAGGCAAAGCGTTCGCCGTTTAATAGACCCGGCGGAGGGGACGAAAACCCCTTCAAGAAGCTTTCGCAGTTACGGTTCGCCAATGGGAAAGGGTTTTTGCTTGTTGGGCTTGGAGTGGTGGTTCTTTGGCTGCTCTCAGGCATCTACATAATCAATCCGGATGAAGAGGGCGTTGTGCTGCGGTTTGGCAAATATAACCGCACAGAAGGCCCCGGGCCGCACTATGCGCTGCCCGTGCCCATTGAAAGTGTATACAAGCCTCAGGTAACACAGGTGCTCCGCAGTGAGGTCGGGTTCCGCTCCGTGGGGCAGTCCGCGACCTTCCAGCAGGGGCAGGTGCGCACCGTTTCGGAAGAAGCGTCCATGCTCACCGGGGATGAAAATATCGTCAACGTCCAGTTCAGCGTGCAGTACAAGATTGACGATCCGGTTCAGTATCTTTTTAATGTCAGCGCTCCCACTGCCCTCGTCCGCAACGCCGCCGAGGCGGCCATGCGCGAGGTTATCGGCAACAGCCTGATCGATTCGGCCATCACCGACGGCAAGCTGAAGATCCAGAGCGAAGCCACACAGCTGTTGCAGACGATTCTTAACCGTTACGGAGCGGGTATTCAGGTGCTGGCCGTGCAGCTGCAGGACGTGCACCCCCCGCAGGAAGTTATTGACGCATTCAAGGATGTGGCCAGCGCACGAGAGGACAAAAGCCGCATCATCAATGAGGCTGAAGCCTACCGCAACGAACTTCTGCCCAAGGCACGGGGTCAGGCGGCGGCCATGCTCAACGAGGCGGAAGCCTACCAGGCCACGCGCGTGCGCAACGCCGAAGGTGAAGCCGCCCGCTTTGAAGCCCTGAGCGCGGAGCACAGCAAGGCTCCCAAGGTTACGGAACAGCGCCTTTATTATGAAGCAATGGAAGATATTCTTGCCAACGCGGACGAAAAGGTGCTTATGGACGGCCCTGCTGCATCGCGGGCCCTGCCTTACCTGACCTTGCCCGGATTGAGCGCGCCTGCTGCCCCCAGGGTTTTGGAGAAGAAGTGATGCGTAATAATTCTTTGACAATAGTGATACTGTTGCTGGTTGTTGCGGTTGTTGGCAGTCAATGCTTTTTTACTGTGCATCAGACGCAAACAGCCCTGGTGCTGCAGCTGGGTGAACCCCTGAACAAGGTGTATGAACCCGGACTGCATTTCAAGATGCCTTTTATCCAGAATGTGGTGTACTTCGACTCGCGGGTGCTGGACTACGAAGCCCGCTCGCGTGAGGCCTTTACGGTAGATAAAAAAGCCATTGTGCTTGATAACTACGCCCGCTGGAAGATTATTAACCCTTTGCAGTTTTATCGTACCATGCGCACCATCCCTGGCGCGCAAGCACGACTTGACGACGTTGTTTACTCCCAGTTGCGGGCCCTGGTGGGCGCATACACGCTTACAGAAGTTGTATCATCCCACCGTGCGGCCATCATGAAGGAAGTGACAAACAAAGTTTCAGCCCTGATGCACAGTTACGGTGTCGAAGTGCTGGACGTGCGCATTAAGCGCACAGATCTGCCGCCGGAAAACCAGCGTGCCATCTTTGGACGCATGCGGGCCGAGCGTGAACGCCAGGCCAAGCAGTACCGCTCTGAAGGTGAGGAAGAATCCACGCGCATCCGGTCTGATGCAGACCGCCAGCGCGCTGTCATTCTGGCTGAAGCTGCGCGAGAAGCGCAGATAACGCGAGGCACGGGCGATGCCAAAGCCGCCTCTGTCTACGCACAATCCTATAACAAGGCTCCCCAGTTTTATGCGTACCAACGCTGGCTGGAAGCCATGCGAAAATCTCTCAAGGAGAACAGCAAGATGGTGCTGGCCAACGAAGCGCCTCTTCTTAATCCTCAACATTGATGACGCGGTTTCGCCGCGTTACGGAGTTCAAGACCATGCCTGCCTTTGCAGAAATATACGAACGTATCAAGCTGGCGACAAACAGCCGCACTCAGGTCGAATTAGCCGAAGTGCTGGATATACGTCAGTCGAGCATCTCCGATGCCAAACGACGCAATTCAGTGCCTGGCGACTGGTTTATGAAACTGTTTGAAAAGTTCGGGCTAAACCCCGACTGGCTCAAACAGGGCATAGGCCCCATGTACCTGCGTACCGAACAGGGCTATATGCCGCAGGACGCCCCTGCCTCCCTTGCTGAAAGTGCCGCCCACTACGGCGATACACTAGCCAGAGGAATAGTGGTTTCCATCCATCAGATGCGCTCTGATTACAGCGATGACCAGCCACGGCCATCCCTGGACATAGCGGGCAAGATATCCCTGCCGCATTCGTTTACACGCGACGGACTTTGCGTGTTGCGCATGCGTGGAACCAACATGATCCCCACGGTGATGCCCGACGCTCTTCTTGGAGTGGACACCCTGGATAAAGACGTGATTTCGGGGCGCATATACGCGCTTTTCGCACCCAATGAGGGCGTGATCCTGCGGCGTGTGTTCCTGAATGGCTCCCAGGACGGCTATATACTACGCTCTGATTCGTCGGACTTTCCTGAAACTGCACTCACGCCGGACCTGCTGGCCAAGCGTCTGTTGGGCCGGGTGACATGGATTTTTCAGGAACTATAAAAATGCGCCTGAGCCCGGTTGGTGACGTGGCTTTGCCTTTGATCAGGACTGCCTGGCTGGTCTGTTGTCTGACGTGCTGTATGCTTGCGGCTGCCTGTGGCGGCGCGCACACCGAGCCCGTGACCCCCTCAGACCAGGCCAGCCCGGCACCTGCGGGATATGGCAACACCACTGCCACTGACCTTCAGGTGGGCCTTGTGCCGGGCGTTTCGCAAAGCGGCGATGCCGCTGTGACGCCTTCAGGCCAAACTCTGCAACCTCCGTCCGGCAGCCCAGCCGGACAGAGCCTTGAAGGGCTCCCCCTCGTGTGGCAGCCGCTGGCCCAGCGGCTTGCCGCTGAGGGGCTTCCGGGCCCCAGGGTGAACGCCCTGTTGGCTACCCTCGCGCCCGTACCCAGCCAGTCTCCCATGGGGCGCAAAATGCTTGAGCTGTATAAAAGCCGCTTCATGCCCAAGCCGCCCTCCGTCACGCCTCCGACCATGCAATATTACAAGGGCGTCGTTACCGAACAGAACGCGCGCCTGTGCCGTGAATTTGTGGCCGAGCACAAGCTGGCCTTCAGCCAGGCCCAGACCAGGTTTGGGGTGCCTTCGTCTGTGGCGGTGGCCCTGCTGTTTGTGGAGACGCGCCTTGGCAAGGTGCTTGCCGATGTGCCCGAAAATGCGCTGTTCACCTTGGCGAGCATGGCGGTAAGCCGCCAGCCTGACGATATCAGCCAATGGCTGCCGCGCATGCCGGGCTATGAAGAGCATCTGCCCTGGTTTGAAGAAACCATGCCCAAGCGCGCCGACTGGGCCTATAAGGAAGTGCGCGCCCTTGTGACCCATATTTTGCGGGATGATCTGGACCCCAGGTATTTGCCGAGTTCCATTTACGGGGCCGTGGGGCTTTGCCAGTTCATGCCTTCCAATATCGCGGCGTATGGTGCGGATGGCGACGGAGACGGCAAGGTGGATCTCTTTCACGTGCCTGACGCCGTGGCCAGCTTGTCCAACTACCTTGCGCGGCATGGCTGGAAGCCGGGCATAAACCGCGCCCAGCAGCACAAAGTGCTCATGGCCTACAATAAATCGGTGGTCTACGCCAACACCATTCTGGCCCTGGCAGACCTTGTTGCCAAGCCTGCGGCTCCCGCCAAAACCGACGGCCCCGGCAAACCGGAAAAAACCGCTCAAAAGGCCAAGGTCACCAACAGCAACTCCGCAGGACAAGGCGGAAAATCCCCGCCCAAGGGCAAGGCTCCATCCGGCGGCGTGCCGTCGGGCGGCCAGAAAACACCCCGCTAACTGCGAGCTGCTGCCTGAACGGCCGCCTTTCGCGACTTGCCCGGACATGTTGATTCCTGCATGCATGGCCCTCTGAAGGCGTGTCGTCCTGAAACCTTCCCTCACCGGCGGACGCCAGGGCAGGCAAGGCGGTAAAAGAGAGCAGCGCCAAAGTGCACAGAACCGTCGTTTGCTCGCGCAGGCACGCGTCGCAAAGGGCGTGACATAGTATCAAAAAACTTATATTCTCGAGGGTGACGCGCTTCACGGGCGTCAGTTTGTCTCAAGAAATTCTTTTATCAGCCGATAGACAAGATATGGGGCTTTGCCCCATGCGTGGCTGCCTGTTCCGTCAACAGGAACATTTCTGGAACGTGTTGTTTGCAGAAATGCCAAAGTCACGACGCCGGGCTGTGCCCGGCTCAGGCCCGTTCATTCACCGTAGCGTCGGCGCAAGCTGGCATGGCGCATGAAGTGGGTATTTGCGGTAGTGTGCCCGCAAATCGTCCGGCGTTCTTACGAGCGCCGGACGCACGTTTTGGGGCTGGCGTGCGTAAGAAGCGCATGTTCCTCGCAGCTTTTCTTGCCATCGCGCCCCTCGGGTGGCATACTTTCGACATGAAGTGCTCAACGCGGTCTGACTCCTGCACGGCAGGGACGCCACGTCCTCTGGCCGATCTTCCACGGTTGCCCGGCCTGGGGCGTCAGGTGAACGCTGTTCCCGGTGACGAAGCCTGTTTCGCCCTTTGGGACAAATACGACATGCTGCCCAATATCCGGCAGCATTCTTTGCTGGTGGCCCATATTGCCACGTCTCTGGCTGCCAGGGCAGCGGAACTGGGCTTTGGCGTCAATGTGGACGAGGTGCGCGCCGGGGGCTTGCTGCACGACATAGCCAAGACCTATTGCGTGCGCCATGGCGGCAGCCATGCCCAGGTGGGCGCGGCCTGGACTGTGGCTGAAACCGGCAATTACGCCATCGCTCAGGGCGTTATGATGCATGTCTGGTGGCCGTGGCCGCTCCCGGAAGGAAGCGCCATCTGCGCCCTGCCTTTTTTCGTGATGTATGCTGACAAAAGGGTCAGGCATGATGCCTGCGTCAGCCTGGAAGAGCGGTACGATGACCTGCTGGGCCGCTATGGTCACAGCGAGGCTGCCCGTGAAGGAATTTACGCCGCCTTCCGTCAGGGGAAAAATATTGAAAGCGCGCTTTCGGCGCAGTTGGGGTGGACTCTGTATGAAGATTCTTTTGATTGCGGGCGGCTGGTCCCCTGAACGTCAGGTTTCACTGAACGGCGCACGGGCCATGGTTCCGGCCCTGGAAGCGCGCGGTCATCAAGTCACCTTTTTTGACCTTCTTGCCGACTTCGACCACTTGCTGGATGAAGCCCAGAAGCATGATTTCGCCCTCATCAACCTGCACGGTGCTCCTGGCGAAGACGGCCTTGTGCAGGCCATGCTGGAGCGTGTGGGCTGTCCCTATCAGGGTTCCGACCCTGCGGGTTCTTTTCTGGCGCTCAACAAGTGCGCCGCCAAGCAACTGTTCCGCGTGGCGGGCCTGCCCACGGCCGACTGGGAATTTGTGCCCGTGCCGCCCGAAAAGGACTGGCAGCCGAGCCTGCCGTATCCTCTTTTTGTCAAAAGCAATACCGGCGGCTCGTCCCTGCGGCTTGGCCGCGCCGCCAACCGCGCCGAGCTTGACGACGTCATGGGGCAGATATTCGCTGCCGGTGAAGAGGTCATTATGGAGCCGGTGCTGCACGGCAAGGAAGTGACGTGCGGCATCCTGGGCGAGGAGCCTCTGCCCCCCATTCTTATCGAGCCTGTGGCTGGCGATTTTTTCGACTACGAAAGCAAGTACGCCCAGGACGGCGCGCGCGAAATATGCCCGGCGCCCATCGGCGACGAGATTACGGGGCGCGTGCAGGAGATGACCCTGGCCGCGCACAGGGTGCTTGGGCTCAGGGGCTACAGCCGTGCCGACTTCATCCTTGGCCCGGATGGAAGTCTTACGCTTCTGGAGGTCAATACGCTGCCCGGCATGACCGCGACCAGCCTTGTGCCGCGTGAAGCCAGAACCATCGGACTGGATTTTGGCCAGTTGCTTGAGTGTCTTATAAATCTGGGTATGGCGGACTGCGGCAAAAAATAGTTTTTGAGAGCAGCTTTTGCAGGCAGCCGTATTGCCTGCCTGGGGATATGGCAAGAAAGTATGGCACTGACCGGCCCGCCACGGTATACCGTGGCGGGCTGTGATTTCCCTGACGCAGACGGGCTGTGCAACGGCAGACAGCAGCGCCTTTATGACGGGTATCCTCCAACAGTTACGGTCCTATGTCTGATAGTAAAAAACTGCCCGGCCATCTGGCGGCCCTGTTCTGCACGCTTGTATGGGGTACCACGTTCATTTCCACCAAGGTGCTGCTGCGTGACTTCAACCCCATCGAGATACTTTTTTTCCGTTTTGCCCTGGGGTTTGCGGCCCTGTGGCTGGCTTGCCCCCATGCCCTGCGGCTTACGGAACGCAAGCAGGAATGGCTGTTTGCCGGGGCCGGGCTTGCGGGTGTAACGCTGTATTTTCTGCTGGAAAATATCGCCCTTACTCACACGTTCGCATCCAATGTGGGCGTTATTGTGGCCGTGTCGCCATTTTTTACGGCCTTGCTGTCCTTCTGGCTGCTCAAGGCTGAAAAACCTGGCCTCAACTTTTTCCTCGGCTTCGCGGCGGCCATTGCGGGTATCGGCCTCATAAGCTTCAGCGGCAGCACGCAGTTGCAGCTGAACCCCCTTGGAGACCTGCTGGCTGTGCTGGCTGGCCTGGCCTGGTCGTTTTACTCCATACTTACCCGCAAGATTCTGGCCCTTGGCTACAAAAGTCTTCAAGTGACACGGCGCTGCTTTTTCTACGGCCTGCTGTTCATGCTTCCCTGTCTGCCCATCATGAATTTTCACTGGAATCTCGCGCGGTTTGGCGCTTTTGTGAACTGGAGCAACGTGGTCTTTCTGGGCCTTGGCGCATCGGCCTTCTGCTTTGTGGCCTGGACGTTCGCCATCAAGCGGCTGGGTGCCGTGCAAAGCAGCGTATATATCTATCTTGTGCCGGTGGTGACGGTCATTACCGCCGCCCTCATACTGCAGGAACGCATCACCTGGATGGCGGCATTGGGCACCGCCCTGACCCTGGCCGGTCTCGTGGTGTCCGAAATACGGCAGTTCGGCGTGCGAAGAAAAGCCGAAGCCCTGCAACGCCGGGGGCAGGGCAGTAGTTAGTGCAGTGCAAAAGTTGTGCGGGCCTGGCCGGCCAGGCCGGGGCAGGCACTGTGTTTTTGTGGGGGAGGGACTGCTTGCCCGCATCGGTGGTTATTTGAAATACTTTGTGGGGGAGGGACCCTTTTGCAAAAGGGTCTCCTCCCCCACGCCCCCACCCCCTAAAACTCTTATCATATCCTAATATATTACACAGAGTTTGCTGATATTGAGCGGTGCGGTTAGTGGCAGCGTTGTCCAAGCATCGCACCATTTTACTAGATATCTGCTTTGGCGCGGCGTCAGCAGCGAGGCAAAGGGCTGGCTTTCGCTGCCGATGGACGGTTATCCGTAAGCGTGCTGTTGTCGCAGTTGTGCGACATTGACATTCATTTTCATATGGGGCAGTGTGCAGGCATTCTAACCCTCTGCCTGAAATGCACACAGGATTATCATGACGCCTTCGCAAATAGTCTCAGCCCTGAACTCTCTTCTTTCCATCCGGCAGCCGGTCTTCATATGGGGCGCGCCGGGGGTCGGCAAAAGCCAGATAGTCGCCCAGGTTGCCCAGGCCAGGGGGCTGGCCCTGCGCGACATCCGCGCCGTACTGCTGGATCCTGTGGATCTGCGCGGGTTGCCGCGCATCACCGAGCAGGGGCTTTCGGTATGGTGCCCACCGGCCTTTCTGCCCACGCCTTCGGACCCGCAGGAGGGCATCATTTTTCTGGATGAACTCAACGCCGCGCCCCCCCTGGTGCAGGCCGCCTGCTACCAGCTCATCCTTGATCGCGCCATTGGGGAGTACCGCCTGCCCGACGGCTGGTCCATCGTGGCGGCGGGCAACAGGGAAAAGGACAAGGCCGTATCGTACCGCATGCCCTCGGCCCTGGCCAACCGTCTTGTGCATCTGGAGTGCGACGCCCATCTGGACGACTGGCTCTCCTGGGCGCAGGGGGCGGGCATTCGCGCGGAGGTTTGCGCGTTTTTGCGCTTTCGGCCCCGCCTGTTGCACGATTTTGACCCCCTGAAAGCGGAAAAGGCCTTTGCCTCGCCGCGCTCCTGGGAGTTTGTATCGCGCATTCTGGACGCCCGGCCCCATGCCGATGTGGAGTACGAGCTGTTTCAGGGCACGGTGGGTTCTGCTGGCGCTGCGGAGTTTATGGGCTTTCTTTCCGTATGGCGCGAACTGCCCACGGTGGATGAGGTGCTGTCCTCTCCGGCTTCGGCCATGGTTCCGCTGGAGCCTGCCGCCCTTTACGCCATGTGTGAAGCCTTGAGCCTCAGGGCCAGCGCAGAAACCATAGAAGCGCTGACGGCCTATGCCGAGCGCCTGCCCTCGGAGTTCGGCGTGCTGCTCATGCGCGACGCCGTTTGCCAGGATACGGATCTCGTGCATACCGAGGCCTTTTCACGCTGGGCCGAAAAAAATGCCGAAGTGCTGATGTAGGCCATGAAGAAAAACGTCAGTGCCGTAAGCCCTGCGTGCGGGCCTGCACCCGTCGCTGCCGGGCAGGACGCGAGCTCTCCCGCTACCGCCGTGTCATATGCTAACGCTCCCGCTGCCGGGCAGGACGCGAGCTCTCCCGCCGCTGCCGGGCCAGGGGCGAGCGCTTCCGATGTCGGGCCGGGGGCGAGCGCTCCCGCCGAGACCGGGCCGGGCGCGCTCTTGCGCAAGGCGGAGCTGGCCATGAAAAAAGCCAGGACAGCCCTTGTGCTGGATCACCCTTTTTTCGGCTCCCTGGCTCTGCGCCTGCGCTTCAAGCAGGATACGGCCTGCGCCGACATGTGGACGGACGGCAAGAGCCTGGGCTTCAATCCCGCATACGCGGCCACCTTGCCAGAGGCCAAACTTGTGGCGGCCCAGGCCCATGAAGTGATGCATCTGGCCTTTGGGCACCATCTGCGCCGTAAAAGCCGCGAAGAAAAATTGTGGAACCGCGCCTGCGATCTGGCCATAAACCATATCCTGCTTGAAGCGGGCTTTGACCTGCCCGAGGGCTTTGCGCACGACCCAACCTACGCGGGCATGTCTGCGGATGATATTTATGAGGCCCTGGCGGCCCTTCAGGAAAGCGCCTCCAAAGGCGAGGCCGACAATGATTCCGCCCGTGCCGACGGCGAGGATGAAGCGGGCGCGGGGGCCATGAATTTTGACGGCGGCAAGGAATTGGGCGGCAAAAGCGCCGCGCGCTCTCAGGGCGGCAAAAAAGAGAACCCAGGGCAGGATGGAGAAGATCAGGCCCAGGCCGGAACAAAGGCAGCAAAGAACAAAAAACAGGGAGCCCCGGTAAAAGGGGAGGGCAAAACCTCCTTTACCGGCGAGGTGCGCGACCATCCCGATCTGCAGGGGCTGGAGAACGATCACGCCCTGAAGCTGATGGAGCAGGAGGCCGACGTGGCCCTTTCGCAAGCGGTGCAGCGGGCCAAACACATGGGCAGCCTGCCTGCGGGCTTCACGCGGCTGCTCAAAAAGGAGCGCCGTCCGGAACTGGACTGGCGCGAACTCTTGCGGCGTTTTCTTGAGCAGTGCGCGGACAATGATTATGCGTGGTCCACCCCCAACAGGCGCTATCTGTACCAGCACATCTATCTGCCAGCCCGGCGCGAGGCGCGTCTGCCCCATGTGGTTCTGGCGGTGGACTGCTCCGGATCCGTGGATGAAGCGGCCCTGTCGCTGTTCTGCTCCGAGCTGTTTTCCGTGCTGGATGCCTTTGACACCACGCTCACCGTACTGTTTCACGATACAAAGATTCAGGGCGAAATGACCTTTGACCGCATGAGCATGCCCTCAAGCCTGACGCCCGTTGGCGGCGGCGGCACGGATTACCGCCCCGTCTGCGCGCATATTGAGGAGCGGCAATTGCGGCCCACCTGCCTTGTGTGGTTTACGGACCTTGAATGCAGCCGTTTTCCTGATGAACCGGACTACCCCGTCTTGTGGGTGTGCAGTGAATCCCGGCCCGACGCGCCGCCTTTTGGCGAGCTTGTAACGCTGACGGGGCAAGCGTCCCGTTTGCCGGGCCAACTACCGGGCGCGCCAGTGCCCTTGCGAGCAAATCATGCAGATTGAATGGAAAATAACCAAGAAACGCGGGAACCTGCGGCCTGTTCTCAGTTACTGCGTTCACCTTGAAGATCACGAAAAGGCCCTGGCTCTGCCCGTGGTGAGCATTGTTTCGCGCATTCCCAAACCCGAGGAAGACAGGCAGGACTATTGCTATCCCGGTTTGCTGGAGCGTGCCGCCAACTACAGCCCCCAAAACTTTCATGTGCTGGAAGCCCCCTCGCACAAGGGACATGCCTGGACGCGCACCTTGCTGCTCCCCTGGCGTGAAGACAACAGCTACCCCGAAGTGGAGGCTTCTTTCGAGCTTTTACGTCAGGCCATGGAAGAAGTTTTGCGGGGCGCATACAACAGTGAGCCTATGGAGCTTGCGGGCAGCGTTCGCACCTCGTCCGGGGCCAAGGCAACGATCGCGCCCGGCGTACTGGGGGAAAAGTTTTTGCGTATCGCGGCCAGGGCTGCTGCGCAGAGGGAGAGCGCCGCTTTCTAGAGCAAGTTCTCTTTGAAATTGCTCTGGCGGATGCGGGAGCAGACGCCCGCCGTAGAGGCGTAAGCGCAGCTTCAGGCGCTGCATGAAAATGCGGAGCGCGCAGCATGACGTAAATTTCAGGCATCCGTGGCCTGATCGTGTTCAGCCCGCTCACGCAGGCTGAAAATAAGCCCGCGCAAGAGACATCTCTTTACGCGGGCTTTTTACGCGGGTTTTTAGCGCGGGCTTTTGTGGCGCAGCGGCTACATGCCGCCGTCAGCCTCCATAACTACCTTGATATCCGCTGGCCTGCCGAAATAGGGCCAGGTTGTCACCAGTACGTCCACGCCCGTGGCTGCGTACTCCGCAGCGGTTTCGCCCGTAACGCCTCCGGCGGCCAGAATGAGAATGTCAGGGCGTGTGCCCCGCAAAGCGCCCACCGTGGCAGCCAAAGCCTCGCAGGAGAATTTTTCGCACTGAACAATGTCTATTCCGGCGGCGGCAGCGAGCAGGGCGTCCTCAAGGTTGTCCACCTCGGCAGAAAGTTTTTTTTCAGGCATGCTGGCGCGCAGGTCTTGCACGCGGCGGGCAAAAAATTCCATCTGCGTCTGCTGTGCGTCCTTGGCGAAAAACTGCAGATGTTGGGCAAAAACCAAAACGGAGTCCGAAAGATTCTGGCGGTGGATAATGGCGCCGCCGTTCAGTGCCGCTTCAAGGCACAGGGCCTTGGCTCCGGGAAAACTCTTGCGCGTTACTGCTACCCGTATGCCAGGGCGCACGGCGGCGGCGCGTTCCACCATAAAGGCGCAACGCCGCGCAATGCCCGACATGTATTCCATAAGCGTCTGGCTTGCCTTCCAGCCTCGGTGCAGGCCCGCGGCGCTTCCCCTGGCCTCAAGAAAAACCTGATCCGCCTCTGCACCGTCGCCATTGTTGATCAGTCGTGTGACAGAAAGACCGCAGCGCAGCAGCAGCTGTTCGGCTTCTTCCACGCCGCTGATAATGCCTTGCTGGCGGGCACTGAAAAACATGGCTCCGGTATGGGCCCCGATGCCCAGCATTTCGACAGTGAGATCCGGGCCGGGGCAATCATCGGCCAGCAGGCCGTCAAACCAGGAAGAAGATTTGGGAATTTGCATGAGATCTGCCTTTTTTAGTGAGCGCGTCGGGCCGTGGCCAAGCGGTAACGCGTTTTTTTTGCGGAAATGCCCGGCGTCTGCGTGATCTGGCCGTGCCGTAGAGGTGTGCGGTGCGTCAACGCTGTCATGCGCCGCGCACTCGCACTGTCAGGTGCAATAATTTGGGCAAATATGTATTCGTAAAGACAAGCTGCTTTACAGGAGCAACAAACCCCGCCCGGCACGCGAATTCTTGCTGCTGGTCATGACCATCATGCCGCAAAAATTCGCGCTTTGCCAGTGGGTGCATGCTGCGCCTGGCGCGTGGTGTTCGGAACCGCTCTCTGCGACTCCGGCTGCCGCTGCACTCTGCACGGCCCGGGGCAGCCAGGCCATGCGCGGCTCCGGGTTGGCCATGCGCGGCCCGGGGCAGCCAGTCCATGGGGGGCTCAGGGTTGGCCATGCGCGGTTCCGGGTTGGCCCACGCACGGCCCGGGGCTGTCCGTCTGCGCCTTACCCCTGTTTCATCTCCGTGATAAGCTGGTTCAGGGCTTGCGCCTGCCGCGCCAGTTCGGCCACGGCCTGCGCGGCTTCACCCATGGCCTGGGCCGTCTGGTTGGACATCTCGTTGACCTGCGTTATGGAATGGTTGATTTCCTCGCTGGCGGCGGACTGCTCTTCACTGGCCGTGGCGATTGCGCCCACCTGATCCGCCGAGGCTTCAACATTGGTGACAATCTGCCGTAAGGCGTCGCCAGACTGATTGGCAAAGAGGGTGGCTGTCTCCACTTCGTGCAGGGCCTTGTCCATGGCGGAAAGGCTCTCGGAAACGCTCTGCTGTATGGCGCCAATGGCGCCGCCCACATCGTGGGTTGAGGCCATGGTTTTTTCGGCCAGCTTGCGCACCTCATCGGCGACCACGGCAAAACCCCGTCCGGCATCACCGGCGCGGGCTGCTTCAATGGCGGCGTTAAGCGCCAGCAGGTTGGTCTGGTCGGCGATGTCCGAAATGACGCTCATGATGCGGTTGATGGCCTGCGCATGTTCGTTGAGCTTTGCCATGTCTTCTTTGAGATCAAGCGAAACCTTGTGTACCTGAGCTATGCTTTGCAGGGCGCTTTGTACGATTTTTGCCCCGGCCTCGGCATTGGCCCTGGTTTCGGCTGACACGGACGCGGCGGCAGAGGCGTTGCGGGCAACCTCCTGCACGGTGGCGTTCATTTCGTTCATGGCTGTGGCGGCTTCACCCAGACGCTGGGCCGAGCCCACCGCCGTGTGGTCGGACTGCTCGATCTGGGCGGAAAGCTGGCTGGAGGCGGAGAAAATGATGGAAACTACCCCTTCCAGCTGTCCGGCGGCGGCAAGCATGCCCTCGCGCTTGGCGCGTTCGGCGCGTTGTGCCGCCTCTTCGGCCCGTGCGGTGGCTTGTTGTGCCGCATCAGCGGCCTGTTCGGCGGCCAGGGTTTTTTGTGCGCTGTCTTCAAGCAGGTTTTTTATGTTGCCCACCATATGTTCCATGCCCTGACCAAGAACGCTGAATTCGTCCTTGCGGTTTCGGGCGTTCGTGAGCAGAAGTTTCTCTTCCGCGTTCGTATCCAGCCGCCCCCCGGCCACGGCCTCGGCCATGCGGGAAAAACCGCGCGCCATGCGCGCTATGCCGCGCGCTGAAACAATGATCATGAACCCCACGATCAGCACACAGCCCCCGGCCAGCAGCAGGGCATTGGTGAACAATTGCTGCACCGGCGCCAGAACTTCGTCACGGTCGAGTTCAAGGCCGATAATCCAGTTTTCTTGAGGCAACTGCTGAAAATAGATGACCTTGGCCTCGCCATTGGCCTCGGTGTAGGTGACGCGGCCATGCTTTGCGCTGATCATCTCCTGCACATGGGCCAGCGTACCGTCCTCGCGGGTGCGCACCTTGGGGTCCGGGTGCATGATCATCTTGCCGTTCATGTCATAAATAAAGGAAAAGCCCTTTGTTCCCACCTTGACGAGATTGGTCGTTTCGTTGGCGAGATTGGCGTCGTCAATGCCCACGGTGACAACGCCAACGATCTGGCCTTCGCGTTTGACCGGAAGGGCAATAACCGTGGTGAGTTGCCCGGTTGTGAGGCTGACCACGTCCGCGATGCCGGTGCCGCCCTTCAAGGCTGCGGAAAAATAGGGGCGCTTGGAAAAATCCGTCCCGACGGTCTTGCTGGGGCCGCTCTGCCCGCTCACATGGTGGGCGAGCACCTTTCCGTCTGGGGCGATAAGCGCGCTGTAGGTGATGTTCTTGCTGACCTCGGTGAATTCGCGCAAGGCGTTGTCCACCGCTGCAGCCTGCGGTGAGGAAAGGACATCTGGCGCGCCGGTATTGTAGAGATTGATGTACTGCGTAATTCTGTTGTTCTGGGACACAATGGCAAGGGACTCTCTCAATCCCATAATAACGGCGTGTATGCCGGACGCCTGTGTCTGCAGCACAGTTGTCATATCAGTTTCAATCTGCGAGCGCAGGATTTTTTCTGACATCTTGTAACTCATGCCTGCAAGCAGTACCAGACCAAGAATCGCCGGAACAAGGATAAAAAGGATCATTTTGGTCATTAAACCACGTTTCATGAGTCCACTCCTTATGGTAAACTTGATAACTGTCTGTTACGAGCAGTTGTTCGCTGGCGACACATGGCAGGCTCTATAGAGCACATAAAAAATATATAACTACCTTTTAATACAAGCTATTGTCTGTATGCAATTTTAACGCGCGGCAAATTTGAGAAAAATCAGGTTCCTGCAAAGTGCAATGAATATGATAACATGCTGGTTTATTACAGTTTATGTGGCATTGTGCTAGAGCAGTTTACGAATGAAATGAGTTAAATGCTCTGCAAGGATTTTTTCTGAAAATCCTTGCCACGAAATGCGAGTAGGCGGGCTTTTGCCTGCCGTACGCGAGCATTTCAAGTGTTAAATGCTCTAATGTATTGGCACTGCCCGACATCTCATGCCATCCGCCTGACAAGATGGCCGCGCACGCGGATGCAAGCGGCGTTCATGCCGTTGCCTGCAAGCCAATGCACAGTCTGAAGCCACCATACCATATTACCTTTGGAAGTGTAAGTATTTTCAATGTGCCTGGCACCGCAATGACGGCAAGCAGCCGCCAGGGTATTTTCAGGGAAAACGTGTGGGGCGGACAGACAGCCACAGCGGAAGGAAGAGAAACGCGCGGGCCGCTCGTGGGTGTGGCCGTGTATTGCGTTGCCGTGTGTGGCGGGCCGTACGGGGTGTGTGGAGGTCTGCTGGAGCGCAGCGCATGAACGGCAAAACCGTCCGTTCACACAGCGGTGAACGGACGGCCTGTATATGCGTCAGCGGGGCGGTTGCGCCAGAGCATTTTATCTTTGGAAACGCTGATTTATTCCGTTTGGCGGACTTGCTTCACTTTTTTTGAAACAGTCGAGGACGGAAGAGTCCACTCCTGCTCCAAAAAAGATAGCGCCTTGCCAAACGAAATAACTGCGCGTTTCCAAGAGGCTCTTTACTCAGTGCTTCCCTTTAAAAAAGGTTAGATGCTCTCAAGGTAATCTGAACTGTTAATCGTCGCGGTCGCCCAGAAAGCCACGCGGCTTTTTGGTGTACCGGGCTGGCGGCTGGCGGCGTGAACCCACCGCTGCGCCGGGCTTGCGGGGCCGGGGTGTTCCCGGTCTGCCGCTGTCGATTTTTGCAACCACGCGCGTTCCGGCGATGAACACGCCCTTGTTGAGCACGGTCATCACATCTTCCGCCAGATCCGAGGATATCTCCACAAGGCTGAAGCCTTTCTGGATGCTGATGGCGCCGATGTTGCGGCTTGAAATGCCCGTTTCGCCAGTGATGGCGCCGACAAGCTCGCGGGGGCTGGCTTTGTGCATGTGGCCGACATTGACGTGGATCTTTGTCATGGGGCCGTCATTTTCGCGCCGTGGCGACCGCGTGTCGGGCCTGTCCCCATCACGCCTGCCGGACGGCTCGTTTGACGGACGGCGGGGCATCATGGCCAGGGGGTCCTGTTCAAGGGGCTTGTCCTGATCGCCAAAATCCCTCTGCATCAAAAGTTTGAGCAGGGCCGCAGATATGTCGCGGTTGGTGACTTCGCCGTCAGGAAACTGTGCGGACAAGAAATCTTCCACCAGTACCAGCCAGCGCTCAAGGGTGCCGCTTTCAACGGTCTGTTTGACTTCATCCAGCAAGCGGGAAGTACGGATGCTGTCCACATCCCGCAGGCTTGGCAGGCGGCCCTCGGTGATGCGGGCCTTGGTGCAGCGGATGATGTCGCGCATCTTGTAGTGTTCGCGCATGGTCACAAAGGTGAAGGCGCTGCCCACGCGGCCAGCGCGGCCCGTGCGGCCGATGCGGTGTACGTATTTTTCCACATCGTGGGGGATGTCATAGTTGACGACAGCGTCCACGTCATCCACGTCAAGGCCGCGCGCCGCCACGTCCGTGGCCACAAGCACGTCCAGGCCGTCAGAGCGGAAGCGCTGCATCACGCGGTCACGCTGCGACTGGGCGAGGTTGCCGTGCAGGCCGTCTGCCTGATAGCCACGCTGTTGCAGGTGCAGGGTGACCTCGTCAACGCTGCGCTTGGTGGAGCAGAAAACAAGAGCCTTGCGAAAGCCCTGCGAATCGAGCAGGCGGCAGAGCGCGTCCATTTTCTGGTGCGGCCGCACTTCGTAATAGACCTGCTCAATGGCGGGAACCGTAAGCATTTTTTGGGCGACGGTGAGCATTTCAGGGTCGCGCAAAAAGCGCTTGCACAGTTCGCGGATGGGGCCGGGCACAGTGGCTGAAAACAGCACACGCTGGCAATCTGCCGGGGTCTGCTCCAGAATGGCCTCAATATCTTCACGAAAGCCCATGTCCAGCATTTCGTCGGCTTCGTCCAGCACGGCCACGCGGATGGTGTCGAGCTTCAGGGTGCCACGCTTCAGGTGGTCCATAATACGGCCCGGCGTGCCCACCACGACCTGCACACCCTTGGTCAGGGCGCGAAGCTGCCGTTCAATGGGCTGGCCGCCATAAATGGGCAGAATGGCGATGCCGCGCTTGCGGGCGGCGAGCTTGTTCAGTTCTTCTGACACCTGAATGGCCAGTTCGCGCGTGGGGCAAAGCACCAGGGCCTGCACGTTTTTGCCGGACGTCAGTTTTTCAAGAATGGGCAGGCCAAAGGCTGCCGTTTTACCGGTGCCTGTCTGTGCCTGACCAAGCGCGTCCCGGCCTGCAAGCAAAGAGGGAATGGCCAATATCTGAATGGGGGAGGGCTCTTCAAAGCCCAGATCCTCAACGGCTTTCAATAATTCGCGGGATAAACCCAGATCTTCAAACGATGCGGTCATGCTGTTCCTGAGATAAGATTTTAACGGAAGAAAATTTCGTGGGAAAAAATATAGCCTCATATGGGGCAATACACAATGAGTATCATACGGGCGAATATACGTTTTTCAGCCCCGGCGCGTATAAAAAAATCAGAAGTAGGCTATAATCAATGGTTTCTGGCTGTTTGCTTTTGTTTCGCGAGAGAGTATAATCTTGAAAATGGCTGAATGTAGGGGGCTGCTCCGGCAGTCCACTTACGGCCTTTAACAGGAAGGACGGTTTTTATGGGCGCATTGAGTATACAGCATTTGCTGGTCGTGCTGGTAGTGGTAATGTTGTTGTTTGGCTCTAAAAAATTGCCAGAAATAGGCGGCGGACTTGGCAGGGCTATCAAAAATTTCAAAAAGGCGACCACTGAGCCGGATGAAATTGACATAACCGCTCGCAATAACGGAAACGATCACAATAAGTCTGCCTAACAGGCCGGATCGAACGACTTTTAACCGGTTTTACGTAAGCCCCGGGTCTTGGCCCGGGGCTTTTGCGTGCCTGACGCTGCCGACACCAAGAGAACCCCTGTCAAGACCGGGGTTCTCTTGGTGTCGGCAGCCGCAGCATGCCCGCCTGGAAAGGCTGTTTTTCAGTGCTGGCTGCATGGCCGCTCTGCAAGATCTGCAACCCGATGCCAGCGGCTTTCATCATTTCCATCAATGTGGCACGCCTTTTCTGGCGTGTGCTGGCCCGTTGCTGCCGCATGTTGTCGCAGGCAGGCGGGTATGCTTTCACGGTCAGGTCGCTCCCGAATAAGAGTTTTAGGGGGTGGGGGCGTGGGGGAGGAGACCCTTTTGCAAAAGGGTCCCTCCCCCACAAGGCATTTCTCCCTCACCCCCCACACGATTTGAACGTGACGTAGTCCTGAGGCCTAAAACGCGGGGATAAGCTTTGCGTCAGTGATCTTGAGATTCTTGAGCAGGTTTTTTCCCGTGTTCAGGTCAGGGCCGACAATGGAGGTCACCGCAAAGGTCTTGCCGTTGGAGCCAAAGTACGAGACGCCCTTGGCCCCGTCCTGTTCGAAGCTCGACACGTAGAAGCCGTTTTCCTCGTGGGGGGCGCTGGCGGCAATGCCGCCGCTCTGCATGCCTTTGACGGTCTGTTCGGCCACATCCCTGGCGCTCATGGGGGTATCGACAACGGTAACGGTCACTGCGGTGCCGTCTGTGGTGTTCTGGAACAAGGCAACGCTGGAACCCTGCTGGCTGATGATTTCGTTGGGCTGCGTCCAGTCAGCGGGGAGCGTGATGGAAAAATGGGGAGTTTTCACCTCGTTGGCCAGGGCAAGGGTGGCGCAGAGGGTAAGGGCGGCGGTGAGAACAAGGCCGAGAATGTTTTTCATATATGGATTCTCCTGGGGCATACAGGTGCTTTTACGCAACTGATGTTTGATTAGGTATAATTGCGGGATGGCAGGTGTGGATCGGGGCATTTTACCTTTGAAAAAGGCATATGCTTCAAGGCGGTACAAGAAGGCAGCGTTAGAGCATTTTCGCTTTTTCAAAGGTACAATGCTCAAACCCAAAAAGGGGGCATGACAAGCGTGCCCCCTTTTTCAGATCGTCTCGGGAAGGTCAGCCTTTGAAATTTTTGGCTGCGAATTCCCAGTTAACCAGCTTTTCCAAAAAAGCTTCGATGAACTTGGGGCGGGCGTTCCGATAGTCAATATAATAAGCATGTTCCCATACATCAATGGTCATGACAGGGGTATCGCCGGTGCGCAGCGGGTTGCCTGCGGCCCCCAGATTCTGGATTTCCAGCGCGCCGCCGGGTTTTTTAACAAGATATGTCCAGCCTGAACCAAAATTGCCAGCGGCCTTGGCCGAAAATTCTTCCTTGAATTTGTCGAAGCTTTTCCATTGTGCGGCAATGGCATCAGCCAGAGCGCCCTCGGGTTTTCCGCCGCCATTGGGCTTCATACAGTTCCAGAAAAACGTATGATTCCATACTTGCGCGGCATTGTTGTAAATGGGCGAATCCGGAGCTTTTTTGATAATCTCTTCCAGCGGCATGTCCTTGTAGTCTGTGCCTTCCTGAAGATTATTCAGATTCGTGACATAGGCCCTGTGGTGTTTGCCATAATGATATTCCAGGGTTTCCTGCGAAATGGCGGGCGCAAGGGCGTTCATGGCATAGGGAAGTTCGGGCAGAATTCGTTCCATAGTTAACTCCGCATGGTATGTTTTCGTGTTGCAAAACGGTCAGACCGATGCCTCCTCCCCAAAAAGGACTCATACCAAGCATAGCAGTTGCCAATAGATAGTTCAATATTGTTTGTTGCCCAAGGCAGCAGCATTAATTTGCTGAGAAAAATGATGAAAATTTGCGAAAGGGTCTCTCCCCCACAAAATGTATCAAAGTGTATCGTTACAAATCGTTTGGGGGCGCTGTTTTTCGGGTTCGGTTTGGCCGCGCCGGCACAGTGCGTCAGTTGAACGCCGTGGCCGCGTCCGCAAGCGAGCGGTACCGCCTGCTCGCTAAAGCAAAAACCGTCAGTCCCATGCAGGGAGCCACGGCCAGGGCCAAAAACGCCGCACTGTAGCTGATATAGTGTGCGAACAGGCCTCCGTACGTAGTGCTGAACGCCGCGCCGAGTCCCTGAATGGTAAGCACGAAGCCCAGGCCCAGGTTGACGTGGCCGCTGCCGCGCAAGATTCTGGCCACAATGCCCGGCGTGGCAACGCCCATCAGGCCGCTGCTTATACCGTCCAGAATCTGTACTGGCACAACACTCCAGGGGCTGTCGTAAAAGCCGGCCACAAGGCCCCGCACCGGCAGCGCCAGCAATGCAATCAAGAACAGCATGCCATAACCGCGCCGAAGCGCTATCCAGGAACCGAGAAGCGCTGTGGCTATCATGGTCACCTGGGCGATGATCACGGTCACCCCTGTGTATGCCGCGGGGTTCACGTCAAAACGGGCGACGGCCGATTGTCCCAGAAGGGGAAGCATGGCCGCGTTGCCGAGATGAAAAAACGCCAGGGTGATGGCTATGGCCAGCAGGGCGCGGTCTGAAAAAAGTACCCGCAGGGGTATGGGGGCGGCATCGGGTTTTCCCTGATTTTCTTCAAGACCGCGCGCCGTTGCATTGTCAATGTGCGCGGGGTTGATGCCTCCAAGGCACATGATGCAGAGCATGCCCATGACTGCCATGACAAAAAAGACGCCAGGAATGCCGTAGTAATAGCCGACAACGGTTCCGAGAACAGCCGTAGCGCCGTTGCCAAAATGGTTCCACGCCTCATTTTTGCCAAGGCGTGCCGGTAGGCCCTTCTGGCCGACCATGCCCAGGGTTATGCCGGAAAGGGTCGGAGCAATGGCGGCTGCCAGCGCGCCGTGCAATATTCTGGACGTCCAGACTGAAAAGGTGTTGAACCATAAAAAGATACCGCCGCAAGCCACCACGATCAGAATAACCGTAGCGCCAAGGAGCAGCCGTTTTTTGTCGGCCCTGTCTGCCAGCGCGCCCAATGGGGTGGTGCAAAACATGCCAGCAAGGCCTCCGGCTGTCATGACATACCCGATTTCATCCGGCAGCCAGCCCTTGCCCTGCAAAAAAACTCCAAAAAACGGCCCCAAACCGTCACGCACGTCGGCCAGAGCAAAGCAGAGCAGGGAAAGGAAGGTCAGGGATCGTGTCTTGGATTCTGTGTACATAAAAACTCGCGAGGATGGGGTATTGTAGCCTTATAGCCTGCTCTAAAAGTGTATTTCGTTTAATGATGGTTTGCAAGATAGAACAACAATGAATACTGGTGCGGGTTCGTGGAACTAATTTGTCTATACACTGTTTTCTACTAAAATGTCATTATATATATCACATTGCGTGCGTTAATGCAGCTTCAAAGCTTTTGTCAGTGATTTCGTGATTATTCACGAGTCAATGCATGCCTGATGTTGTAGGCGCAACATATATTTTATGCATTGTCTGCAATGGCCTTTATGAAGGAACCTGGCTGTTCAACACGACAGCAGGCGGGTCTTTTGAGGACACATGTGATCGACGCAACTGGAATGAATACTATGCTATGGTGTAAAACCATGTTTTTTTACTGTATTAAAAATAGTGTTTCATGATCTGGTATAGTGTGATAAACTCTCTATCTGATAACACTTTCATCAATAATGTGTGTTGTGTATATATGTATAGGTTTTCTTGTTTCGAATAAGGTATATTACACGGAAAACACCATGCAATGCATTGATGGCTCTAATCCTTTAAAAGAATCGACCGATTTAGAAAGCAATACTCTCTCCAGGATGAAGACATGAAAATTTCACATAAGCTTTTGTGCATCAGTTGTGTTCCTTTGCTGGCCTTTCTGGTTGTAAGCGTCATGTACGCCCGTATCTGGAGCAATGAAAAAAGCACCATTGTTGAAATCAGGCATAATATTGATCTGTTTATTCCCGTTTCGCGGCTCATCCACGAGCTACAGAAGGAGCGCGGCCTGACCAGCGCCTTTCGGTCTGGCGCGAGCAGAAGCGGCATGGACAGGCAGCGTGGACAAGTGGACGCCATCCTGGCCGAATTGCCCGCAGTCATCAGCACGGCCTCTCTGAGCGCCGGGCAGGCGCAGGATTTCAATGCCACGCTCAAAGAGGTGGCGGTCGTTAGGCAGAAGGTGGAGCAGGGCGGCAACCTCGCAGATTTGCTGGCGGACTATGGCGGGCTCATTGCCCGTCTGTTGGAACATGAGAAAACCGTTGCCAATCTGCGCAGTTTTCTCGGCATCGACAAAATATTTACCACAGTGGAGCTGCTGGAAAACGCCAAAGAAAGCGCTGGCCGGTTGCGCGCCGCTCTTTCCGGCGTACTCACCGCAGACAAGGGCATAACGCTGGAAACCTTCCAGCGCCTGGTGGCGCTCAAGGCACAGATGGATGCCAATGTTTTTTCCAAAACAATGGTTCTGGTGCCCGAAGGGCGGCAAATCCTGAACGCCATGCAAAACTCCCAGCCCTGGCAGGACGCCGACAAGGCATTTTACGTCGTGCTGGCCCACTACGGTGAAGGCAATTTTGGTGTTTCCGGCGAGGTGTTCTTCAAGAACATGACGGCGATCATCGATACCATGGCCAACGTACGCGATATAGAATTCGCCGCGCTGGAAAAAAACATGAACCAGACCTACGCGCAGGCATCCGCCACGCTCACCCGTCTGTATAGTGTCATGGGCGGAGCGGTGCTGCTGATTCTGGTTATGGTTGTTCTGGTCATACGCTCCATCAACGGGCCCATCAAAACGCTCATCAACTATGCCAACAATGTTGCCTCCGGCAGGCTGGACGTGCCGCAGCTCACGGGCATGCGACACGAACTGGGGGCCTTGTGTACGTCCCTCAATATAATGATCGCCAATCTGGAAAAGATGCTGCGCCAGTCCGAACAGGCCAGCCAGCGCGCTCATGAAGAATCGGAAAAAGCCCATGTGGCCATGGAACAGGCCGAAGAGGCCAAGATCAGGGCCGAGCGGGCCAAGGCTGAAGGCATGCTGGCGGCGGCGGCCCAGCTTGAGGGTGTGGTGAAAGCCATGGGCGAAACCACGCAGACGCTTGAGGGGCACGTGCTTCGGGCCGAACGCGGAGCGGACCAGCAGGCATCGCATATTACAGAAACCGCAACCGCCATGGAAGAAATGAACGCCACCGTGCTGGAAGTGGCCAAAAACGCGGGGCAGGCCTCCGACGCCTCCGGGGCCACCCGTGAAAAGGCGGGCAGCGGCGCTTCCGTTGTGCATGACGCCATTAACAGCATGGAAACCGTGCGCCAGCAATCGCTCAAGCTGCGTCAGAATATGGCGCAACTGGATGATGACGCCAAGGGCATTACCCAGATTATGGGCGTCATCTCCGACATCGCGGACCAGACAAACCTGCTGGCCCTGAACGCCGCCATTGAGGCGGCCCGCGCTGGCGACGCCGGACGGGGCTTTGCCGTTGTGGCTGACGAAGTGCGCAAGCTGGCAGAAAAAACCATGGCCTCCACCACGGAAGTGGGGCGGACAATCGCGGCCATCCAGGCTTCGGCCAGGGAAAGCACCAGTCAGATGGATGAGGCTGTGGTCTCCATTGAAGAGGCGACCCACCTGGTCAACCTGACGGGCACAGCCTTGCAGGAAATCGTCAACATGGCTGACGTCACGGCTGATCAGGTGCACGCCATTGCCACGGCCGCCGAGCAGCAGTCTGCCACGTCCGAGGAAATTAACCGCTCGCTGACGAATATCAACGGCATCTCCGGCGAAGTGGTCGACATCATGCACGAGTCTGCCAAGGCCGTGCAGGAGGTTTCCACCCAGGCTGACGTGCTCAATGGCCTGATGGAAGAAATGAAAAAATCAAGTTCGGTATAAGCCTGAAAATTGTGGAAGGAATGTACAAGGAAAGGGCGCTTAACAGCGCCCTTTCCTTGTTACTTATGTCCCGTGGATGAAGCAGGAGCGTCCGCTTCTGGTTTGCATTGAAATGACGCTCTTGCCGTTTTGCTACCCTTGTTGGGACAAATAGTCCGTCACTTCCTTGAAGGCTGCCTTGCCGCCCACCAGCGCGCCACCATAACCTCCGCCCGGCGAACCCCAGGCGCTGGCAAGATACACGCCCGGCACCTTTGTTTTGTTGGGCAAACGGGTCATGAAGGAGTTGTCGACACTCTGGTTGTACCCATAGAGCGCGCCGCCAGGGTTGAGCGTGAAGCGGTAATTGGTCAATGGTGTGGAGCTTTCGCTCATGATAATCATGCTGGAAAGACCGGGAATGGCCAGTTTTTCGGCCTGAGCGATAAGCAGGTCGGTCAATTCCTGTTTCTTTTTGGTATAGGCGGGGCTGTTGCCAGCCAGGTAGTCCGCCTCCATGTCCTTCCATACGTCTTGCGAGCAACTGGCCACTATGCTCAGGCTTGAGCAACCCTCAGGGGAAAATCCCTGCTGAAGATTGTCGTATACCATGATCGAAAAGCCTGACTTGTCAAAATGGGCCTGCATGGCTTCTTTGTAATTGGCGTCCAGGTCCAGGCTGGCGTAGTAGGAAACTTCGGGATGCGGGAACTGCTTGGTAATGTCCCGGTCAAGCCCAAGCCACACAATGACGCTGCCGGGGCTGAAGGTATAGGTATCCAGTTTGTCGGCATATTCTTTGGCGACGCTTCCCTGCGGCAGGAACTTGTTGAAAACCTGCGGCGCGCTGGCGTTGCAGACCACGGCCTTTGCCTTGAATTCCCGTCCGTCGGCGGTTTTGACCCCTGTCGCTTTTCCATTGGCAAGCATTATGGATTCTACCCTGGCGCCATAGCGCACCTCGCCACCGGCATCCGTGATGACCCCGGCCAGAGCGTTGGACAATGACTGCGACGTGCCCTTGATATAGGAACCGCCGTTTTCAATATAGTCGCCCGTGGGGTCGAGGTAGTAGAAAGCCGAGAGACGCGAGGGCGGCAGGCCGTAGTAGCTGCAGCTCTGCCCCAGCAGCGCCTTGAGCCGGGGGTCATGTATGTGCTTGTCCAAAAGCTGCCCCACCGTCTTGTCCTTGATGTCCCACAGTGTAGGAAATAATTGCGGAAAGCGCGCTTCGTCCGATGCGGACAGCCCTTTTTCCAGAGCTGCACATTCATCCATGACCTTCTGCCACATCGCAAAATAGGCAGTCAGCCCCTGGCGCTCGGCCGGGAACATGTCCGCCATCTGCCGTTCAAAACCCTTGAGGCCGCATTTGGCGGGAATATCCACCGAAAGACCAGGGAACCGTGAAGACCATGCGTGCGGATGGTCGAGCAGTTCCAGCTTGTTCCAGATGCCGAGGTCTTCCAACAGCGCTCTGGTGTCTCCAGAGGCGAGCACGGAAGAATGCAGAGAAACCTCGCACAAGAAATCGCCTTTGTCCGACCCGCGCAGAAATGACGTGGCATAGCCCCCAGGCACCTCATACTGTTCAAGCAACAGTACCTTGAATCCGTTTTTTGCCAGGTAGCCGGCGCAGGTCAATCCTCCCAATCCCGCTCCAACAACAATGGCATCGTAGACGCCGTCTTCCGATTTGGGGGCTGCCCCTGCGAATTTCCATCCTACCAATGAGCTGGCAGCTGCAATGGCGGATAATTGAAGGAAAAATCTTCTGTCCATAATAGCTCCTGGCATCATAGTGGTGTGGTTGTAGGGTATAAGAAAAGCGTGTCATGTCAACGCTGGGAGGCATGTAACTATATTGTAAAAAAGTATGTTATATTAAGCTGTTTCATTAAATGAAATCATCTTTTCATGGCGCATGACATACTTGCATGTAAAAAAAATTAGTTATGCTGTTACCAGTGATTTATATGTTTGAGTTGCAGATGGTATATGTGTGTATAATTGTAAAAGTATTATACTTTTAAATGGTAATTGAAATAATAGTGTCTGTTGAATTTTCATAAAAAAATACACAAAAGAATATTTGTGTTATTTTAGCTGATAAAAGTAAAAAATAAAATATTATGACGTGCCACAGGAATACATGATGCAGCTACAAGAGAACATCAATGCAGATGAGCCTGGAAAGTAAGAGACGCGTGAGAAGCGGGCAGGGCGGTAATGGCCTGGTGCTGACATCTGGCAAAAAGCAAAAAAACACCCCTTTAAGCAAAGGCTCAAAGGGGTGGTGATCTCTTGGCAGGACCAGGAAATAAACGGGAGAAAACGGGGTAGAACTAACAGCTTTGCAGGCTTTGGCCTGCATCAGCCCGTGGACTGCAAAAGAGCATTTGGCGGAGACGTATAGGGGTCGAACCTACCACAGACCGTAAAGCCTGCCACCGGTTTTGAAGACCGGGCGCCACACCGGTGACGAAACGTCTCCGCGTAATATCCTGTATGTTAAGCGAAAATGAAAAAGCCCGCAAGTGGAAGGTGCGATATTTCCAAAGAGTCTTTTTGCC
Organism: Desulfovibrio sp.; assembly: GCF_034006445.1. NCBI lineage: Bacteria > Pseudomonadati > Thermodesulfobacteriota > Desulfovibrionia > Desulfovibrionales > Desulfovibrionaceae > Desulfovibrio > Desulfovibrio sp. Next base: position 92,114 of record NZ_JAVESS010000007.1, read on the forward strand.
ATTGCCAAACCATAAGCAGGCATTATATGTGAAAAAAGGTTATGCCGGTGAACGTGGAGTCCGTCCATTTGACAGCGGCTATGCGCAGGTAGTATTTCTCTGCTTGCGTGGGCCTATGTCCGGGTCCTGGCCGTGCGTTGCTGCGCGCGGAAAACGTAATGGAGGCAATGTTGAACCAGATGAGTCGCAACCTGATGCTATGGGCTATTATCGTCCTGGCGATGGTTATGCTTTTTAATATGTTCCAGCAGCCGCAGGGCGTAATGCAACGGGTGCCTTATTCAGACTTTCTGAATCAGGTCGAAGGCGGGCAGATACTGTCCGTTACGATGCAAGGCCACACGCTTACAGGCAAAACATCAGACGGCAAAACTGTTCAGACATATGCTCCGCAGGATCTGGGGCTCGTCAACCGCCTTATTGAAAAAAAGGTGGAAGTCAAGGCAGAGCCGCCTGAAGAACAGCCCTGGTATATGACCCTGCTGGTTTCGTGGTTCCCCATGCTGCTTCTTGTGGGCGTGTGGATTTTCTTTATGCGCCAGATGCAGGGCGGCGGCGGCAAGGCCATGAATTTTGGCCGTTCCAAAGCGCGCATGCTCAGTCAGGACAGCGTACGGGTCACTTTTGCCGATGTGGCCGGGATTGATGAGGCCAAGGACGAACTGGCCGAAGTTGTGGAATTTTTGTCCAATCCCAAAAAGTTTACCCGTCTTGGCGGGCGCATCCCCAAGGGCGTTTTGCTCGTGGGGCCTCCCGGTACGGGTAAAACCCTTCTTGCGCGTGCCGTGGCCGGAGAGGCGGGGGTTCCCTTCTTTTCCATTTCCGGCTCGGACTTTGTGGAAATGTTTGTGGGCGTGGGCGCTTCGCGCGTGCGCGACCTTTTTGTGCAGGGCAAAAAAAATGCCCCCTGCCTTATTTTTATTGACGAAATTGACGCCGTGGGCCGTCAGCGTGGAGCCGGGCTCGGCGGCGGGCACGACGAACGCGAGCAGACCCTGAACCAGATGCTGGTTGAAATGGACGGCTTTGAAAGCAATGAGGGCGTCATCCTCATTGCCGCCACCAACCGTCCCGACGTGCTGGACCCGGCCTTGCTGCGTCCCGGCCGTTTCGACCGTCAGGTGGTCGTGCCTACGCCCGATCTGCGTGGCAGGCGCCGCATCCTTGAAGTCCACACCAAGCGCACGCCCCTGTCCGGCGACGTGGATCTTGACGTCCTGGCGCGCGGCACACCCGGTTTCTCCGGCGCTGACCTGGAAAATCTGGTCAACGAAGCGGCTTTGCAGGCCGCCAAGCTGAATCAGGACAGACTGGACATGCACGATTTTGAATACGCCAAGGACAAGGTGCTCATGGGCCGCGAGCGTCGCAGCCTTATCCTGTCCGATGACGAAAAGCGCATCACCGCCTATCATGAGGGTGGTCATGCCCTGGTGGCCCGTCTGCTGCCTGGGGCGGATCCTGTGCACAAGGTGACCATCATCCCGCGTGGCCGCGCCCTTGGCGTGACCATGCAGCTGCCCGAAGAAGACCGCCACGGCTATTCGCGCTCGTATCTGCGCAATACCCTTGTGGTGCTGCTGGGCGGCCGGGTGGCTGAAGAGCTTATTTTTGACGATATCACCACCGGCGCTTCCAACGACATCGAGCGCGTCACGCGTATGGCCCGCAAGATGGTGTGCGAGTGGGGCATGAGCGAGGCCGTGGGCACGCTGGCCATCGGCGAAACCGGTGAAGAAGTCTTTATCGGGCGCGAATGGGTGCAGAACAAGAACTTCAGCGAAAGCACCGCGCGTCTGGTTGACTCCGAAGTCAAGCGCATTGTGGATGAAGCGCACGCGCGCTGTACAGAACTGCTTAAAAACAATGAAGAAGTACTGCACCGCATAGCGCAGGCCCTGCTTGACCGCGAAACCATCACGGGCGAAGAGCTTGATCTTCTGCTGGAAGACAAGGAACTGCCGCCTCTGGACACCAATGGCAAGCCCATGAAGTATTCCGAAGCGCCGAGCCGTCCCAGCAAGGGCAACGGTAAGGGCAAGAGCGCCGAAGCTCCTGCTGGTGCTGCCGCAGAAACGTCCACGGGCGCTTCCACCAGCAAGCCTGCCGAGTTTACTCTTGAGCCTGATCCGGTGGACGGTTCCGTCGCGCCGCATGAAGCGCCCACATCGGCCGGGGGCGGTGAATCCCGGCCCCAGGACGCCGCAGATCAGGGTGAAAAAGACGACAATAAGCGACAGCAGTAATGAACAATGCATTCCCGGCGGCGTCGGTAGAGGACGCAACCTGGTACGTTAAGGGGGGGCGGGCGTTAAAGACGCCTTCCCCCTTTGGCGTTATGGGTATTGTCAATCTTACGCCAGATTCATTCTACGACGGGGGCGTGCATCACATGCCGCCCGCCGGTCTTGAGCACGCCCTGATCCTGCTTGAGCAGGGCGCGGACATTCTGGATCTTGGCGCAGAATCCTCACGGCCAGGCGCTGCAGAGTTGCCGCCGGATGAAGAAATTCAGCGTCTTGCGCCCGTGCTTATGGGCTTGCGCCATCAGGCCCCCTGGGCAACGGTTTCGGTTGATACCTACCACGCGGCCACGGCCGCGGCTGTTCTGGAGCAAGGCGCGGTCATCATCAATGACATTTCGGCCTGCGCCTTTGATCCCGGTCTGTTGGACGTGCTTGTGCAGTACAAACCGGGCTATGTGCTTATGCACAGCCAGGGGCGACCGCAGACCATGCAGCACAATCCGCGCTATGAGGATGTCCGGCGTGAGGTTCGGGAATTTTTTGAGCGCAACCTCGCGCGGCTGGTGCGGGCAGGGCTGCCGGAAGATCGCATTGTGCTTGATCCCGGTATAGGCTTTGGCAAAACCCTGGCGCACAACCTCGAACTGCTGGCGCACCCTGAAGACTGGCTCGGCTTTGGAAGGCCCGTGCTCATGGCCCTGTCCATGAAGTCGGTCTTCGGCGGCCTGCTGTCGCTGCCCCCGGCGCGTCGTGGCGCGGCCACTGTGGCAGCCACGGCGCTTTTGCGGGCCAGGGGCATATTCTGGCACAGGGTGCACCATGTGGCTGACGCCAGGCAGGCGCTTGCGGTGGCCACAGCCTTTGGTGGAGTATAATACCTGCCAACTAGAGCAGTTAACACTTGAAATGCTCGCGTACGGCAGGCAAAAGCCCGCCTACTCGCATTTCGTGGCAAGGATTTTCAGAAAAATCCTTGCAGAGCATTTAACTCATTTCATTCGTAAACTGCTCTATTGCTCAAGCAGGGTAAAAGCATGGCATGCGCCCGCCGCCCTCCAAAAACGCCCTTCGATGTCGCGCGAAAGTCCGGAACCTTCCTGACGGTATTTGTGACGAGCCTGTGTTGCTGCCTGGCGGCGGTGTTTTTTCTCGTGCAGCGCCAGGCGCAGGTGGAATTCTCCCGTCTGGAAAATATCATCCTGGCGCAAAGGGATGATCTGAAGGGGGATATCTCCGGTCTGCTGTTCAAAACGCGGGCCCTGGCCGCTCTTGTTGTCCACAGTGACGGGCATGTGGCCGACTTTGACGACGTTGCCCGGTATCTGGCCCATACCAGGAGCACGGATGTTCTGGCGCTGGCTCCTGCCGGGGTCATATCCCATGTGTATCCCCTGAAGGGGCATGAAGCCCTGTTGGGGATGAACCTGCTCGACTCTCCGTATGGCGAAGCCTCTGTCGCCGCCCACGATCATAATGGCATCAGCGTGTTCGGCCCGCTGCAGTTGCCTGACGGCACAACGGCGCTGGTGGGGATTCTGCCGGTGTTTTTGAAGGATGATGCCCATCAGGGGCAGTTCTGGGGCACGGCCTTTATTGCGCTCGGTTTTCCACAGCTGCTTGATGTTGCCAACCTTGGCCTCATTGAAAAGCAGGGTTTGAGCTATGATATCCTGAGTTTTGACCGCCACACGGAGGAGTGGAGGCCCATTGCTGCCAGCGCCCGTCCTTTTGATGAAGACGCGCCGCATCTGAACATGCCCTTACAGATATTTGACGCCAACTGGCAGTTTCGCATCTCCTATAATCAACCATGGCACGGGTTTTTTGAAAACTGGTTCTATATTTTTTCCGCCGCGCTGCTCAGTCTTTTGCTTGCCTCGCTTGCCCAGAAAAACCGTCATTTGGCTGAAGCCCACTGCCGCCTTGAAGAAATGGTGTATAACGATACGCTTACCGGCACCCTCAACAGACGCGGACTTTTTCATACCATGGCGACCCGTGGGGCGGATTGGCAAGATGAAAAAATCGTCTTGTATTATCTGGACTTAGATCGTTTTAAAGATATTAATGATACCTATGGACATAATGCTGGTGACCGAGTATTGCAACATTTCGCGGCTGTCATACAGTCCGTTGCGCCGCAAGGCAGCGTGTTTGCCCGCATGGGCGGCGATGAATTCATTCTGGTGCTGTTCAGCACAGACACAGATATGCAAATGACTGCCGGGCTGGACAGGGCCGCCGCAACGCTGGCAAGGGGCCTGCCCCATGAGGGGCTGGCCGAACCTATCCTTTTCAGCGTGGGCAGGGCAGGGTATCCTGAAAGCGGGAAAACGCTTGACGAGTTGCTCTCGCGGGCCGACAGGGCCATGTATCTGGACAAGGAACGCCGCCGGCGGCATACACGGCAGGTCGCCCGGCAGGGCTGAACAGCAGGCTGTCGTTGAGACAAGAAAGTGTGAAAACGGAAGGCCCGAACTGCCCGGCGTCAAGGCCAGGCGGGCGCGGCCATATAAGCTCTGATATCTTCAGGTCAAGGATCATAAACGGTGCTGGACAATATACCCATTGAATGGCGCGATCTTCTGGATATAGGCGTGGTCAGCGTGCTTTTGTACCAGCTTATCCAGTTGGTGCGCGGTTCACGCGCCCTGGCGGTGCTGACCGGCCTTGGCGTGCTGACCCTTTTGTTCTTTTTTGCCAAGGCCATGGGGCTGTATACACTGAACTGGCTTTTGCAGCACATCTTCAGTTCCCTTTTCATCCTTATTGTGGTCATTTTTCAGTCCGACATCCGGCAGGCTCTGGGCGAAATGGGCACACGACGTCTGTTCCGCCGAAAGCAGCTTCTCAAGGACGGCGTGGAAGAAGTGGTCATGGCCTGCGTGGAAATGGCCCGCCTGCGTGTGGGCGCGCTTATTGTGGTTGAGCGCAGCATGCGCCTTGGCGACATGATCAAGCGCGAAGGCGTGCGCGTTGACGCGCAGCTTTCACGGCAACTGCTCATGAACATTTTTTATCCCAAAGCCCCTCTGCACGACGGCGCTGTGGTCATCAGCAACGGCAGGCTCATGGCCGCCGCCTGCATCCTTCCCCTGGCAGAGGCCAAGGGGCAGAGCTTCGGCACCCGCCACAGGGCGGCTCTCGGAGTGACGCTGGAAACGGACGCTGTCACCGTTGTGGTGTCAGAAGAGCGGGGCGAAATTTCTGTGGCCATGAAGGGCGAACTTATGCGCGCCCTGGATGCGGCCCGTTTGCGTGAGGTTCTCAATGACGTCCTCTAGGCTTTCCCGGCGTTCGCCGCACCTTATGTCCATGCTGGTGGCCGTGCTGGCCGCCGTGAGCATGTGGTACGTGGTCAGCGTGCGTGATCGCGTTGAAGCCCAGCTTGAAGTAACCCTGGACTACTACGGCATACCGGCCAATCTCGTGATTACCGATGGCCTCATAAACAAGGTTCTGGTTCGCCTGCGCGGGCCGGAAACCCTGTTGCGGTCCGTGACGCAGGGCAAGCTGATTCAGGCTGTTGACCTTTCCCATATCAAAAAAGGCGTTACTGTGGTGCCCCTGACCGCCGAACACCTGGGGCCGGGCTTTCGCGCTTTTGAGCTCATTGACGTGCAGCCGCCGCGTATTGTGGTTAAGGCTGACAATCTGATAGAGCGCTCGGTGCCGGTTCGCGTTGCGGTGGGTTCGTCCTTGAGCAACGGCGCGCTGACGGTGGAAAACGTCAGCGTCACTCCGGCCAACGTCACCTTGCGCGGGCCTGAGGCCATGGTGGAAGACATAGCCAGCGTGCCCGTGCCCATCCAGGCTGACCCCAAGGCCGCCGGCAGCACTGTGCAGCAGGTGGTGACGCTGGATACGCCAGGGCTTGTCACACCCATACCGCCGACGGTCAAGGTGCAGTACAGTATCACAAGCGGCCGCGCTGAAGTGACGCGGAGCTGCAAGGTGGAAGTTCTGGCTGAAAACCACCGTCAGTTCACGGTGACGCCAGCGGAAGTCAGCGTGCACATTGAGGTGCCGGAGGCTCTGGTCAAAAATGCCCAGTACCTCAAGCAGCTGGAAGCCACGGTCAGCCCGCCCGATATGGCCGAAGGGGAGAGCCGTAAGGTTGAAATACGCTTTCGCCTGCCGGAAGGCATGACGCTCTTGAACCCTGGCACAGAAGAAGTTACGATAAGCCGTAAGAAAAAATAGTCCGGCCTCCCGGCAGGTTGCAGGGGGTTGGAGGCCGCTTTGCGGCCATAAGGAGATGGCATGGCCGATCGTCTTTTCGGCACCGATGGTTTGCGCGGCACGGTCAATAATTATCCGATGACCGTGGATGTGGCCTTGCGCCTGGGCCTGGCCGCCGGGGTGCGCTTCCGGCGGGGGCAGCATCAGCACAAGGTGGTTATCGGCAAGGATACGCGGCTTTCGGGCTATATGTTCGAATCAGCCCTCACTGCCGGTCTGTGCGCGGCGGGTATGC